>NZ_SMSC01000013.1:0-129048 GCF_004359955.1 Candidatus Thiosymbion oneisti | reverse complement strand
GCCCCGCCCCCCGGAGCAAGAAAACAAGGGACTTACCTGGCCGGATTGGCCCAACAAGCTACGCACCTCCAGCTCCCAGGAAGAAGGCTGCGAACGCATGTGGTCAGTAGCCACCAAGGCATTTGTCGATGACGGCAGCGGCAAGGTCAAGGTCATCGAATGCATCAAAGTAGACTGGACCAAAGACGACACCGGGGCCTGGCGCATGACCGAGGTCCCAGGCTCCGGGTTCTCCCTGGAGGCCGATCTGGTCACCCTCGCCATGGGTTTTCTACACCCCGTCCAGGCGGGTATGCTGGAAGAGCTGGGCGTCGAGCTCGACGGGCGTAGCAATGTCAAAGGTCCCACCCAAGGCCCCGACGCCTACCGCACCTCCCTCCCTAGCGTATTCGCCGCCGGCGACATGCGCCGTGGCCAATCCCTGGTGGTCTGGGCCATCCGCGAAGGCCGCCAGTGCGCCCGCGCGGTGGACGAGTGGTTGATGGGGAGGTCGGATTTGCCCTGACCGTTCAGTCCCTTAAGGATTTTGGCTCGATTTCGAACCCGATATGACAACCGGTATGCGCAAACAACGGACCGAATACAGCTCCCCTTTGGACGCCCTGGTAGCTATCACCAAGCGTCTGAGCCTGTTTGAAAGCCAACGCTCCATGAGCTCCGAGGAGTTTTTTGACCGCTACAGCAATGGACAGCTACCCGACGAAGCGGATTTGATCGACTGGGTGAACGACTACCGCCATTACCTGGCCCTAAAAGCGGCATTGGAAAAACAACTTCGTCATGCCGCATGAAGTCCTGACGGCCTATCTCGAACGGATCGAGTCAGCCATAGCTTGTCTGCCTAATGTCTACATCAAGCGCTACGAGGAAGAAATCATCACCCCACTCAGGGCCAACCTGCGGATTCGTATCCGGTTCACTTCAGGCCGATTGCTGGAAGTGAACGAAGCAGTCTGCATCGAAGAAGGACGGTTGCGGCATCTGGACTACCGGTACCACTGTCAGGATGTCTCAGCCAAGCTACTGTTCCGCTATGACAGCACCCCACATTTTCCAGCCCTGACGCAATTTCCTCATCACAAACACCTTCCAAACAAGGTTATCGGCGTCGAAAAACCTAACATCTTGACAATCCTGGAAGAGGCAACGAAGCCGTTTCCGACATGCAAATCTTAAAATTACCGTTTTGGAAGGGGAAACAAAATGGGTGTCCTTTTTTTGCTCTTAAATGGGTGTCCTTTTTTTGCTCTTTTTTTGCTTTTTTTGTTCCGAGGCCTACCACACCTTTGCGGACCGGAACCCGGATTGATTGCTGATGCGCAAAAGCGGAAACGGCTCTATCTTTGATGCGCAACTGTTCGCCTGGTTAAAACCGCACTTTCGGGTGCACGGACCGCGTTATGTTGCCGAGGTGCGACAACGTATTTTGCCGCAGCGATAATCCATAATCCATGCACACTGCCCTGCACGCGGACGTGCGACAGGACATGATCAAGGACACCCACTTTGTTTGGGAGGTCGAGCTCGATGGGTGACAGAAAGAGGACCCCCATCCGTCCAAGGCATCCATGTCCCGGACGCCGAATTCATCAGCGCCGAAGGCAAACAAGTCGTCGTTATCGGCGGCGGCGACACCGGCTCGGACTGCATCGGCACCGCCAACCGCCACGGCGCCAAATCCGTCACCCAGCTCGAAATCCTGCCCAAACCCCCGGAGGTTAGTACCGGTAAGCCAGACCTGGGTCTCGATTGGTCTAATGCTGCGCACCCTGCGGAAGAAGCGAACGCAGGTGGTCCGTGGCGACCAAGAGATTTGTCGATGACGGCAAGGGCAATCTCAAAGGACTCGAGTGCATCCAGGTCGAGTGGAGCAAGGACACTGCCGGGTGCTGGCAGATGAACGAAATCGCGGGCTCCGAGTTCTCCTTAGAAGCCGATCTGGTCACCCTCGCCATGGGTTTCGCGCATCCGATCCATGCCGGGATGCTCCAAGAATCAAGGTCAGTTCGGTTTCGGGCAACGTCGTCCGTACCGAAGGCCCCGATGCCTACTTCACATTAACTCTATCCCTGATGCCTCGCCGCCGCGGCGATGATGCGCCGCGGCCAACCCCTGGTAGTGTGGGCTTTCATCCGAGGGTCGTCAGTGCGCCGCCCGCGCTGTATCAAACATGAAAGTAAAAGGACACCAGTACCAAAGCGCAAAGGACACCCAGCACTTATTTGGTTATCTCCCCATCCGCCATTACCGGTTCCTGAGAACCTACTCATGACCGCCCTTGCTCAGCTCTTGTCTCGCTTGAGGACAACTCTTGGTATCGCACCTCGCGTATGTCGCCGTAGGTGTCGTGCCTTCCTGTGGCGAGGACCGGTCTCGGTTTGAATTTCAACCATCGCCGGCTGATTGTCGAGCGCATGCAGCAGCTTTGCCGCCTTGTTTGCCATCGATGTGGCCGCCTATGCGGTGATGAGAGCAAATCACCATCACATCGCGGCGTAAATGATCGGAACGGGCTAAGTGGAGGGTCGATAGAGAAAGCGGAGACGCTGGACAGTGCTTTCACCGGCCTTTATTGCGAGACGTTACTTCCTCAGCGTCACGGGCGGGTATGTTTGTGGCGGCAGACGTCGAGTCGAGCCGCCGCGGCTCCACGGAGCCTGACGGCACGGATTTGTCCGGTCAGCGCACCCTCAAACCAGCCATCGCCTCGCCGGGCTACCGTTTTATGGATGGGGCGTGAAGGGGCGTTTCTGGAAGTTAAGTCGTTTCAAGAGCCGCTGCTGACGAGAAAGCAATGCCGTGGCGGGCGATGGGCCGCGGATCCTCAACTGGTGCAGTTTACCGGAAGCCGAGACGCCGGAGACTTCGGACTACACCTCGATTCAAGAGCGTGTCGGCGGATTGCCGAAGGAAGTTACATCTGAAGCCGGCTTGCAGGAGACCACGACGGTCAATGATCCCGGGGTAACGCTCGATGGGGAGCAATTACGGCCGGAAGCCGAGACGCAAGTCTTACCCCAGGTCCCGCTGATGCCCTTCGATGCCACCGCACAGACCCCCTGGGCAGTACCCTTTGCCTTTGATGATTACCTGGAGTTGGTCGATTGGACGGGCCGGGCGTTACGTGCGGATAAACGTGGGTACATTGATGCGCAAGAACCTAAGATCCTCGCGCGACTAGACATCGATGGGAAGCAGTTTATCGGCTATTCTGAACGTCTTCTCAAGGCGTTCGGAACGGCGGTCGGCGCACCGGCATCGCTTGCGAATCTCTGCGCCCGGCGTCAGGCCAAATATCTGCGTGGCATCCAGACTGCGCGAGCGGTATTTGCGGCCAAACAGGCGGCGTGATGAGTTGAGCCCTCGTGGGCAAAAAAGAACACCCATTTTGTTTAGGACGTTGGGCTCGCCGGGCGGGCGCGGTAATGTCATAGAGGCCGTCTAAAGACTAAGGCTGGATCGAGTGGACGAAACCCGCCAAACCAGGCTTGCCCGTAAAAGCTGGGTTTCGTTCCTCAACCCAGCCTACGGCCTACGGTCCTTTTTTAGACAGCCTCTTAGGCCCCAACCGAAGGCCCCGATGCCTGTCACACCTCCCTCTCCGGTTCACCGCCGGCGACATGCACCGCGGCCAATCCCTGGTGGTCTGGGCCATCCGCGAAGGCCGCCAATGCGCCCGTGCTGTGGACAGTGGTTGGTGGGGAGGTCGGATTTGCCGGGGTGAGTGGTACACTTCCACCAGCAGAGGAGTTTTCCTGCATGGTGGGAGTTAGTGTGTTAGATCGCATGCGGTCTAACACATGAAAGTCTGCGTGCGATTTAAGAAAACTGTTAGTCCTTAAGCCCGATTCGATCACGTATCCAGCTTGCCAGGCAATCAGAAATGATGACATTGGAAACAATAGAAACCGAAATTCAAAACTTATCGACCGAAGATCTTTCTGAATTTCGTCGCTGGTTTTTGGCTTTCGACGCAAATGCATGGGATGCTCAAATTGAAAAAGATGCCGCTGAAGGAAAGCTTGATGCCTTGGCAGAAGAAGCACTGTATGAATACAGATCAGGCAAGGCAACAGAAATTTGAAACACTACGCATCAAGTAAGTTCTGGAAGATGTTTTGTAATCTTCCAATAAGCACTCAGAATCTTGTGCGTGAAAATTATGTGTTGCTAAAAGAAAATCCATATCATCCATCGTTACATTTCAAGTCTGTTTGCAAGGGCAAGTATCGAAGCATCCGTATTGGAATTTATTTCTGAATGTTTGGGGCGAAAGGAAGCAGGTTCAAACCATTCCTAACAAAGCCATGCACGTGGACCCGGAAAAGCGGTTTTCCCGCTAAGTGGATCGCAAAGCTAATTCAGGAAAAGGTCGCAAATGAATGGCCTCAATCTATTGTAGAGCTGGTAGGGACATGGGAGAATTTTCCGGATATAGATGATATTCGGTCAGCTCAAGGGAAAGATGCTAATCGCGAGAAGCTGTAATGTATGTCATTGATACAAATACATTAATCTATTTCTTCAAAGGAATGGGAAATGTTCCGAAAAAGTTTCTTGAAGGGTCCCCGAAAGAAATTGCGATTCCATCGGTGGTGTTGTATGAATTAGAGTATGGAATTGCAAAATAAACATGAAGAATAAGGTGAAGCAAAGTGCCGGCATGATCGCCGGTCTCATCCTCGGCGCCTTTGCCGTGGGTGGCGTTAGCCTGGTAGCCGTTACCCACGCCCTGACGGTGGAGCGCATCGCCGCTAACGAGCGGGCGGCCACCCTGCGCAAGGTAGCGGCCATCATCCCCAGCGAGCACATGGACAATGACCCCCTGCAAGACCGCATCGAGGTCAGCGCCCCGGATCTGCTGGGCGGTCCAATCAGCCGCGTCTACCGCATCCGCGGGGGCGGTAAGCCGCTGGCGGTGGTGCTGGATCCGGTCATCCCCAACGGCTACATGGGGCCCATCAAGCTGCTGATCTCCGTCCTGGCAGACGGCACTCTGGGGGGAGTGCGTGTGCTCGCGCACAAGGAAACCCCCGGACTCGGCGACAAGATCGAGTTCGCCAAGTCGGACTGGATATTGGGTTTCACCGGCAAGTCTTTGAGCAACCCGCCGGAAGCCCAGTGGAGGGTGAAGCGCGACGGCGGGGTGTTCGACCAGTTTGCAGGCGCCACCGTCACCCCGCGGTCCATCGTCCGGGCGGTCAAGGACACCCTGCGCTTCGTCGAGCAACGGGGCGCATCGCTTTACGACCGGCCCGCGGTGGTGACCCCGCAGGCAACGGGAGAATCCTGATGTCCGTCACATCCTATCGAGAAATCGCCGCCGACGGCCTGTGGCGCAACAATCAGGCCCTGGTGGCCCTGCTGGGGCTGTGCCCGCTGCTGGCGACCACCACGACGGCGACCAATGGGCTCGGTATGGGGCTGGCAACCACTACGGTGCTGGTCTTATCCAACCTCACCATCTCCCTGATCCGTAACCTGGTGCGCCCGGAGATCCGGCTCCCGGTGTTCGTGCTGGTGATCGCCTCCGTGGTCACCGTGGTCGAGCTCTGGATGCAGGCTTATTTCCACGCGCTCCATCAGGTGCTGGGGCTGTTCATCCCACTGATCGTCACCAACTGCGCCATCATCGGCCGCGCCGAGGCATTCGCCTCGAAGAATCCGTTGGATCGCGCTCTGGTGGATGGTTTGAGCATGGGCGTCGGCTTTACCCTGGTGTTGATGACCCTGGGCGGTCTGCGCGAGTTGGTCGGGCAAGGCACCCTCTTCCATCAGGCCCATCTATTGCTAGGCGATGCCGCTCAGGGGCTCGGGCTGAATCTGGGACCGGATTTCCAAGGGGCCCTGTTCGCCATCTTGCCCCCGGGGGCCTTTATCGGACTTGGTCTATTGGTTGCCGTGAAGAACGGCCTCGATAAACGCGCTATGCGGCGCTTGCCTGGCGGCGGACAGGTCGGGGTCGTCCGAGTACAAACGCCGCTTAAATCACCGGCTACCGAATCGCCGATTTCCGTTCGATGACCAAGGCAGGTCGTCTGTCTACTCCAAACCCACCGGGCGGCCTGTTGGGCCGCCACACGCCCACCAAGCACCACTGCTGGTGGTTCTGGCCGGACGAGTGGGATTGGAAGAACCACGGATTCACACGGATGGACACTGATCCGTGTTTATCCGTGTCCATCCGTGGTTCTTTTTTGGGGGAGTCCGGTCTCCCCGGTGGGCACAGCCCACCCTACGTCCACGGCTCCGGCCTCAGGCGGGTATACAGCCCATCCGAGCGATGAGCGCCGATCCATAAGCCGATCCATGGGTTGCCGCTGGTTGTCTGGCCGGCGTGACCGGAATACTTAGGTATCGCTTCCTGATCTCGGTCCAGCCTGCATTTGTCGCGCCCCCGCCGGTGGTCAGCACCGATCTCGGCGGGGGGGCGCCCAGCATGTGCAGGCGGCGATAGCCGGCTGCCTCGATGCGGGCGATGCCCTCGAGCAGCCCTTGGAAAAAGCGTCCATCGTCTGCGGGTCGCGGGCTCAGCCGTGGCTGGAGCGTGCCATCGTTGATGGGAAAGCGTTCGCCGGGGGCCGGCAACGGATAGTAGTCGAGTCCCGTGGGTAGATCTGGATCGAGGGTTGCGCTCAGCCGTCGGATTTCCCCGTCGTCGAAGTAACGTCGCAGCACCGCCCCACCACTGTTGGATGCCCCGCCGATCAGCCAGTGGGCGCCGAACCTGTGGCTGTAGACGCCGTATTGGGGCGCGGTGATCGGCTCCCGTCCGATGATCTTGAGTACCAAAGTGCTGCCGAGGCAGGTAACGGCGTCGCCGGGCCTTACCGCCCCGGTGGCAACCACCGCGGCGGTGCTGTCGGTGGTGCCGGCCAACACCAGGGTGTGCTCCGGCAGTCCCGTCGTCCGCGCCGCCGTGGCGCTCACCTGGCCCAGCTCGGTTCCCGGCGCCACCGCTCGCGGTAGTCCGACCGGCGCCAGCTCGAGGCGCGACAGCCACTGGGGCCAAGCCGCCGTCCGTGGGTCGAGGCCAAACTTGAGGCAATTGTTCCAGTCGCTGACCCCGTAGCAGCCGGTGAGGTAGCCGAGGAGCCAGTCTGCCTGGTGAAGGGCGAGGGTCCCGGGACCCGGATGCAGCCGGCGCTTGAGAAACAGCAGCTTGGCGAGGCTGGAGCCGGCGCCGCGAACGGGGCTCAGCCGTGGCGCGACTTGCTCGATACGCTCGGCCTCGGCTAGGCCACGACCGTCGTTATACATGAGCGCCGGTCCCAGGGGTGTCCCCTCCGGGTCGCAAAGGAGTAGGGTAGCGGAGGTCCCGTCCAGGCACAGGGCTTGGGGAGCATAGGAGACCAATTGGCTGGTCAGCCCGCGCAGGACGCGGATGAGGGCCTCCCACCACAGCCAGGGGTCCTGTTCGACCCCCCCGGCAGTGTCCCGCACGGGCTCCGACAGATCGGTCCGGTCCTCGGCGACGATGTTGCGCGCCTGGTCGATCGCCACCGCGCGGCAGCCGGAGGTGCCCAGATCGACGCCGATGTAACAGGGTCGGACCACGAGGTCGGACATCGATGCCGTTGAGTTAGGGGGTGTTCTCAATTAACAAACGATCTGATCCTCGCTATCTCGAACGGCTTGGCTCAGGCGCCCAATACCGCGCGATACTGAGCTTGAAAGTCGCTGAGGAGCCGGACCGCGGCATTGGGTCACCTGCAGCCGAATGTTAGGCGAATGGGCTGTGAAAAACGACCCGTCAATTGAGCCCGGCCCCTTTTCTTGCATACACGCACTTTTGGTCAATATAGGTAGTATATTGCAATCAAAAATAACTAGCAATCTTTCTTCCAATGCTCAATAAATATGGAAAAAATGCCAACAACACTGAAATAATATAATTAATAATAATCTTATGATCTAGAATTGAGATATGCGAATTTTTTATCTGATGATACAATAATATTTTTTGGTTGATAAGTGGATCTGTAATTTTCTCTGGGCTTATGTCGCTGGGAATCACGAGTGATAGTTTTTGTAGAACCCGGTCTTTTGAGTTCGTTACTATTTCTATTATCCAATACTGAGGAAAAATAGAAATAAAAATCACAGTTGCGCCAGAAAAAAAGAATACCAAACCGGTAGTAATTACGATGCCTGGACTGGCCAATTTATCGATATAATACAGAGGAGGGAATACCGTTAAAACCATGCCGATTAAAGCATATACAGAACTTTTAGCCAACAAGTTAGTCATTCTCTGTATTACATCGGTATCCACTGGGGAGTACCACAAAAGATTGATGCTATCCAATTTGTGAAGTTCGCGTACGAAAAGCGGGACATGCCACAACCAATAAACAACAGCCATCCCAAAGAAAGAGTTAATAAATACCTGAATATATGATGCAACACCAAAGTTAACATGCCCTGCGAACAGTGGTGATAGGAGATATAGAACATATACGCTTGTGGTGCCTGCTATCAACGACAATCCAATCTGCATAGATAGGCTTAATCTCCTATTCATCCAAAGTTTGATATGTTCTACTTCACTCTCGCTCTCGATAATTGAAGAAAGTTGCTCCCACGTATGTACAAAGTACTTCCATGCTATAGTAGAAAACACGAACAGCAAGCAACTAAGAGTTACATAATAAATCACCCAAAACATTGCGATGCCGGAAGTGTGCATGTCGACAACTGAAAGAGGGGCATCAACAATGAAGGGTATTCCAGCAATTATTATTATCCCATAATGATCTGGAAGTGGCCGACCAATTCTTTTTGATAGTGAATAGGTTAGTACCCTGACTGCTCTGATTAGCAGTATTCTCTTTGTGCTTTGAAAAAATACAGCATCAATTGTTTCGTGGAAGTTGTTTCGTGCGTTATCAAAATTTTCAAACGAGTCTAGTGATTTATTGTTTACATCGCCAATGTTTTTTAGGAGCAACTCCTTTCCGCTAACAACCTCGTAGATTACCCCACCGACCATTCCCCACGTAAAGTCCCAAGCGAGTTCCTCAATATTTATTCCGTAAATAAACAGACCGGATGGATTGCAGTTCAAACACCACTGAGTTATTAAGTTTGGGTACAGAAAATCCATTATTTTATATATAACAATAAACACTGCCAGCAACAACAAGCCAGATACTAAGGATGGAAATATGAGGTCAGTTCGCATATACCATATGTATATCGAAATAAATACAAAAAGTATACTAGATACAACTACTGAGTTATAGCCAAGATAGCTTGAGAAAATAGTGAGCCCATTAATAACCACAGCGAGAAAAATGATAGGCAGCCACAATCTACGCTTGTGCTTTCGTTCTTCTGCGAACTTGTATCCAAAAGCAACTTTATATATAGCAAATGAGATACCGCATAGCGAAAACGTAAACATAAAATCTTCGATAGCAGTAGAGGAACTAAGAATTGTATCTGGTTTCCAGTAATCTTTTAAATACCATATCTCAGATAGGCTACCTATTGGAGATAATATTATACTAATGGCGAGCATCTTCTTCCTGATCGGCTTAGCCATAAGAAACAAGATCATCCATACAACAAAAAATATCAAACTATACGTGAGATAGGAATATGGCAGCATTTTCGACGATATTATGGTCTATTTTTCGTGTTTCAACATTCTAAGAGGCTGTATGGAAACTAAGGCATTGATTTTAGGGTAGAAAAATTGGAATTTCTGGTAATATAATACGATTTGAGCACTTCCATTCCAGTGATTAATATGATTTCTGATAAGACTCAATCCCCTGTTAGGTACCCAAGCGACCTGACCGATGAAGAGTGGGAAACCCTCCAGCCTATCCTTGAGCAACTCGAACCCTATACCACCGGACGCCCACGAACAACCGACCTACGCGAAATCCTGAATGCAATTTTCTATCTGAATAAGACCGGTTGTCCATGGCGGTATCTACCACAAGACTTTCCTTCCTACACGACTGTTAACACTTAATTTACGTGAAAAAAAAAGCCGAACTCCCGACCCGACAGCGGCGATCATTGATAGTCAAAGCGTGGCTCGTTCCCACGCTCCAGCGTGGGAATGCCGTTGTGGCCGCTCCAGCGGCCAAGGTTTCATGACGCTGGAGCGTCTGGATTTGCTCCCACGCTGGAGCGTGGGAGCCAGAGGCTGATTTGTGGGGATACTTCAGGGTCGGACCACAACTAGCGAGGCTTCGCCTCAGACCGACGAGGCAAAGCCTCGATAACGACTGGTCGGTTTGGAGTGCGGCGGCAGCCTTTTTACCCCGCTACCCATCCGAATCCTCAGTGCTTGGTGTCGCTGAAGCGTCGGCCAACCGATAGGCGCCCGCCGCCGCTTTGGATTTGGGCCGCTCGATGACCACTGTGCTGATTCCGAACAAAGAGGCGGCAGGCAAGGAAAAGCGCCGTCGCCGCGGCGCGTCGGGAACCCATCGTCCAAGTCCCCTGCAACCACCAATGGACTGCACGCAACCCACATCCGAGCGAACCGCGCCGCTTTGCCGGCGCACTCCAAATGTCATCCGGCTCCCACGCTCCGGGGATATAGTATGGTACTCCTGATTGGACCCAAGCGAGCAGTAATCGACCCCTCTCCCCCGAAGGTATGACCTTTATTTGCGGCCAAATTTTCCGTGGGGATCCCGGCTCAGTGTTGTGGGTAGTTGAGAGCATCTGTACTGGTCAGGCATCAGGGCAGCGAGACGGGGGAGGGCGGCTGCCAACCCGGTGCCCGGTGCTCGGTCACGACCGTGGTGTAGATGCCCCCGCGCACATTGAAGGCGGCGGTCAGGCGCATGAATCTGGGACGCAGCACGGTGACCAGATCGCCCAGGATGCGGTTGGTGACCGCCTCATGGAAGGCTCCTTCGTTGCGGTAGGACCAGACGTACAGCTTCAGGGATTTGAGTTCCACGCACAACTGGTCCGGGACGTACTCCAGGGTCAGCTCGGCGAAATCCGGCTGCCCGGTCTTGGGGCAGAGGCAGGTGAACTCCGGTATCCGGATGCGGATGTTGTAGTCACGTTCGGGCCCCGGATTGGGGAAGGTCTCAAGCGTTCGCTCGGGGGTGCTCGGCATAGCAATCCTGAATAATTAGAATTTTAGTAAACCACCGGCTTTGCCGGTGCGACTAGAAAAGGCTCTGCCGTTTCTGCGGTAAAAAGCCTCCTGAGGAAAGCCCCGGGGCCTCACTCAGGAGGTAACCATGAAAGAATGGCAAAGTTTAGCCCACGTGAGATGGGAATGTAAGTATCATCTGGTGTTTGTTCCAAAATACCACCGGAAGGTACTGTAGTTCAGTGTTGCGATGGTTGTCGGGTACCTGAAAGGGAAATCAGCGATCCAGATTCACCGGCAGCTGTTCGGGGTGAAGAAAGGATTTACCGAGAAGCACTTTTGGTCCAGAGGGTACTGTGTGAGCACGGTCGGTCTGGATGAAGAGATCGTTCGCGCCTACATCCGTAACCAGGAACAACAGGATCGTCAGAACTCACTAGATTTCAGCGACTCATAGCCCCTTTTAGGGGCTTTCCTCAAGCTACCCGCTATGCGGGTAGTTGGTGACTCGGCGCGGTTTGGGGGACCGGACTGCTCAAAACCCTTCGGTAGAGGTGAACAGACCCACACGCAGGTCTCGGGCCAGGTAGATCAGGCGTCCATCCACTTCGACCCTGCCGTCGCCGATGCCCAGCACCAGCTTGCGGGAGATCACGCGCTTCATGTCGATGTGGTAGACCACCTTGGAGGCGGAAGGCAGCACTTGGCCGGTGAATTTGACCTCACTCACACCCAGGGCCCGGCCATGGCCGGGGTTGCCGATCCAGGCTAGGTAGAAGCCCACCAGCTGCCACAGGGCGTCCAGACCGAGGCAGCCCGGCATGACCGGGTCGCCGGGGAAGTGGCAGGCGAAGAACCAGAGGTCTGGCTGGATGTCCAGCTCGGCCAGGATCTCGCCCTTGCCGTAGGCGCCGCCGAAATCCGCGATGCGCAGGATGCGGTCCATCATAAGCATGTTCGGGATCGGCAGCTGGGCATTGCCGGGCCCGAACATAGCACCCTGACCACACTGGATCAGCTGGTCTCTGGTAAAGGATTCCTCTTTGCTCATTGTATCTACCGGTCACATTTGTGACGTGCACAAACTTCGCACTCGTTCCCACGCTCCAGCGTGGGAACGCCATCTTGTCCGCTCCCGCGGACTCAGCTCCTCTGTGCTGATCGGCGTTGGTGATTAGCCTACCGAGGCGCTTAATCGACGCTGGAGCGTCAGATCCCTCCTCCGTCGGGACCAGGTCTGCTCCCACGCTGGAGCCTGGGGAGCCAGCCGAAAATGTGTTGGTTTTTAGACAGCCTCTAAGGATTCTAGCCTCGTGTTGCGTTAGGCTGCGCTCGACGCCGTGTTCCCCCAGGCGTTTTCTCGCACAGCTTGACGTAACCTACACGCAAAGTGAGGTCCGCGCGGACAGGCCACGCGGGGGTAATATGGGTGTAGGTTGCGTTAAGACGCCGGCACTGGCCTGGCCGTAGATCGACAAGCCTTGGTGCGTCGAACGCAATACGTCAAACCCTGTCCCGACGCAGGAGGGATCTTTTCCAAATCATTCAGGATTGCTCAACCGCTCGGTGAGGAAGGGGAGGAGCTCTGCGCTGGGGACCAGGTGGGGCTCGGTGTCGCGCCGGCCCTGGTATTCCAGCTTGCCTGCATCCAGGCCCTGGTCGCCGATGACGATGCGATGGGGTATGCCGATGAGCTCCATATCCGCGAACATAAAGCCGGGGCGCACGTCCCGGTCGTCCAGGAGGACCTCGATCCCGGCCTCCGCCAGCCTTTGGTGCAGCTGCTCGGCCGCTTCCCGGACCCGATAAGATTTGTACAGCTTCATGGGCAGCAGGGCGACCTGAAAGGGTGCCAGCGGCTCGGGCCAGACGATACCCCGCTGGTCGTGGTTCTGCTCGATGGCGGCGGCTACCACGCGGGAGACGCCGATGCCGTAGCAGCCCATCTCCAGGTTTACGGCCTGACCGCCCTCATCCAGGACGGTCGCCTGCATGGCCTGGCTGTACTTGCGCCCGAGCTGAAAGATATGGCCGACCTCGATGCCGCGGGCGATGGTCAAGGTCCCCTGGCCGTCGGGGCTCGGGTCCCCCGCCTGGACGTTACGCAGGTCCGCCACCTGGGGTAGGGGCAGGTCGCGTCCCCAATTGATGCCGAACCAGTGTTTCCCGTCCTGATTGGCGCCGGCGCTGAAATCTCCCGTCACCGCCACGCTGCGGTCGACGATGCAGGGGATGGGCAGGTTCAAGGGTCCGAGGGAGCCCGGCCCGGCGCCGACGGCGGCACGGATCTCCGCGTCGGTTGCCATGCGTAGAGGCGCCGCTACTTGGGGCAGCTGCTCGGCCTTGGCCGGGTTCAAGGTATGATCGCCACGCACCAACAGAGCGACGAGATCCGTCGCAGACCCTGCTGCGGCGGCGACCACCAGCGTCTTCACGGTCCGCGCGATAGGTTGAGCGAACTGGTCCACCAGGTCGGCGATGGTCTTGGCGTCCGGCGTATCCACCAGCCGCAGGTCCTCGGTGGGGGCTGGGGGCCCAGCTGCCGACGGCAGGGCCTCGGCGAGCTCAACATTGGCGGCATAATCGCTCGCGGTGGAGAAGGCAATGGCGTCCTCGCCGGACTCGGCCAGGACGTGGAACTCATGGGAGATATGGCCGCCGATGCTGCCGGTAGCGGCCTGGACGGGGCGGAATGCCAGCCCGCAGCGGCGGAAGATACGGCTGTAGGTCTTGAACATGACCTGATAGGTGTCTTGTAGCGAGGCCGCGTCCAAGTGGAAGGAGTAGGCGTCCTTCATCACGAACTCGCGGGCGCGCATGACGCCGAAGCGGGGGCGGATCTCGTCCCGGAACTTGGTCTGGATCTGGTAGAAATTGACCGGGAGCTGTTTGTAGCTGCGCAGCTCGTCGCGGGCAAGCGCGGTGATCAGCTCCTCGTGGGTGGGGCCGAAGCAGAAGTCCCGCTGGTGCCGGTCATGGAAGCGCAGCAGCTCCGGCCCGTAGCGCTCCCAGCGCCCGGAGGCCTGCCACAGCTCCGCGGGCTGGACGGCAGGCATCAGCACCTCGAGGGCCCCGGCCCGGTCCATCTCCTCGCGCACGATGCGCTCGACCTTGCGCAACACCCGCAGCCCCAGCGGCAGCCAGGTATAGAGCCCGGCCGCGAGCTTGCGGATCATGCCGGCGCGCAACATCAGCCGGTGGCTGGCGACTTCGGCATCGGCGGGGGTCTCCTTGACGGTGTGCAGGGGAAACGCTGAGGTACGCATAGTGATCTGCCGGTGGGGAGTGCAAAATCACAAATCTTATCAGAATGTTCCACCGTTCCACCCGAATAGATGCCGCGGCGGGGACGTAAACTCGATGTAAACCCGTTCGGGGGGAACGCCGAAGCGGGCCTCCATGAAATAGCACAAATCTGCGGAGAGGCCGGGGGTACGCTCCTCCGGTAACCCCAGGCTCTTGAGCTCCAGATAGGCGAGGGGCGCGGCGTCCCCGGCAAACAACATGTCCATCTTATCCTTTAAGATGACCATGACGTAGCTTTCCGGTTTGCCGAGGATCTTTGCTGTTATCGAGGAGGCATCCTCAAGGATCTTCTTGCGGTGATCGGCGGGGGTCTCGACATTGGTCTGGATAATCAGGGTTGGCATATTCCGGCGGTCTCCCTTGGTTGGGATCGGTTTGTTTAAGCAGGCCCTCCCGGCTCCGCAAATCGGAATTGCACCCCGACAGCAGGCTCAATTTCTCATTCGGATAAGGCCTGCCCCTGTAATCGGCCGGAAAATCCTATACCCTGGATACGATGCTCGATTACTCACTTTCGGCTGCAAGCTCGCTGAATGCAGCTGTTTGGAGCCCCTCGGGTTCCGGCGCAATGTGGGCATGATCCTTTGCACTTATTTTAGCCTTTTTGGTCTGTTTTGCCGGAGTGACCTATGGAATATGGGAGGATGCGGTGAACGATTTTGAGGCCTGTTCACCTTTTTGGCTTTCCGCAAAGCGCTCGCCACGTCCGCATTCGATAGTGGTAAATTTTTAACTGGTCGCGCCGCATGGAAATCGGAAGACTCGATCCCGCTAGCGATTTCGATGTTCTGCCCCACAGCTCAATGCCATTCAAATTAAGGTAGTGGTAAACTTATAAGTGAAAAAGTGGAGCGATTCATTTTTTTGATCCCCTCTCCCCAACCCCTCTCCCGGCGGGAGAGGGGACATAGTAGCCAGTACCGTTGGTCATGTTATCACTTATACATTATCCACTACCCAAATTAATGGCATTGCCCGACAGCTAAGGGGGGTGATTGCTTTGAAAAACACGAAAGGGCAGGGCAAGCGCGTATGGATCGCCGGATCTTGTCGAGGCGGTTCGCTGCCGGCCTGCTCCCCGTTTGCCGTACCGGCACAGGCAGGCCTGTCTGCGTGCGGGACGCACAGGTAGGTGTCCCTGGGGCGGCAGGCAGGCGCTCGCCGCATCCCACACCTTCGACGCAATCGCTAGGTGTGGTAGCGTAGCGAACTACAGCCACCAGCCACCAGCTACCAGTCGCCAGCCAGGTAAGAAGGCGGCGTACCCAACTCATCTAGTGACTGGCCACTGGCAACTAGAGGTTGGCAGCAACTTTGCAATTACACACACTCGCCTGCATGGGAGGGGTTCTGTGTTGGATTTGCACCATTATTTAGGTAGACTATTGAAATTTTGAGCTGCTTGCGTTAGGCACGCGATACTCGATAAAAATAAAAACGTCAGAGGAGGCATAAGGTCTTGGAAATCACCGCAAGAGTCGCCGAAGAAGCCCCTCAACCCATCCCCTCCTACCTGGAACGCCATTACTGGTGGGCGTATGTGCATCCGAATGCGGTGCGGGTGTTCGAGCGCCAATGGCTCGTCAACCTGATCCTGTGGGGAAATTTCAGCCGCCTGCGCGATGTCGCCTTGGAAAGCCTCGGCAATCCGATCGGCGGCCGCACGCTCCAAGTGGCCTGCGTCTATGGCAATCTCACCCGGCGCTTAGTGGATCGTCTGGCCGGAGGCGCCTGTCTAGATGTGGTGGACATACTGCCCGTCCAGTTGGAGAACCTGGCGCGAAAGCTGGGGCCGGCGCCCGGAACCACCCTTGCGCTCAGCGATTCGTCAGACCTGACGGCGCCGGACGCCCACTACGATCAGGTCCTGGTCTTTTTCCTACTGCACGAGCAGCCCCTGGAGACCCGCAAGCGGACCTTGGCGGAGGCGCTGCGGGTCACCAGGCCGGGGGGGCGGGTCCTGCTGGTCGATTACCATTGTCCCCATCCGGCCAATCCCATGCGCCTGATCATGACCCCGGTGTTGCGGCTGCTCGAACCCTTCGCGCTCGATCTATGGCGTGATGAAATTTCGGCGTGGCTGCCGGCAGGGGCCCAGGGTCTGCACGTACACAAGCGGACCTTCTTCGGCGGGCTGTATCAGATGGTGGAGATCAAGCGGTCCGCGGATACCTGACGCGGATGCTGTGCGCAAGGCCCTGCCCTGAGCTGAATCCCCGCTCCGGCATCACCCCCAAGGCCCGGGGTGGGGGCGCTGGTAGCTCCGCTGTTGCGTGGCCCGGAGGCAGTGCGTTCCGAGCTAACCCTATTCCTATCGCATTACCCTTAATGAGGAACCGGATATGACCCGAGACGAACAGATCAAGGCCCTCGAACAAGACTGGTCCAAGAACCCCCGCTGGACCGATGTCAAACGCGGTTACTCGGCCACGGATGTGGTCCGCCTGCGGGGTTCCATCCAGCCCGAGTATACCTACGCCCGGCGCGGGGCCGAGAAGTTATGGGACCTGGTCCGCGGCGGCGCCAAGAAGGGTTATGTGAACTGTATGGGGGCCATCACGGCCGGTCAGGCCATGCAGCAGGCCAAGGCGGGAATCGAGGCCATCTATCTGTCCGGTTGGCAGGTCGCGGCCGATGGCAACACGTCCGAGACCATGTACCCGGACCAGTCCCTCTATGCCTACGACTCGGTCCCCACCATGGTGCGGCGCATCAATAACGCCTTCAAGCGGGCGGACGAGATCCAGTGGGCGCGCGCGATCGAGCCAGGCGATACGGGCTATGTGGACTACTTCCTGCCCATCGTAGCGGACGCAGAGGCCGGATTTGGCGGCGTGCTCAACGCCTTCGAGCTCATGAAGAACATGATCGCCGCCGGCGCCGCCGGTGTGCACTACGAAGATCAGCTCGCCGCGGTGAAAAAGTGCGGCCACATGGGCGGTAAGGTACTAGTCCCCACCCGGGAGGCGATCGAGAAGCTGATCGCCGCCCGCCTGGCCGCGGACGTCTGCGGCGTACCCACCCTGGTGCTGGCCCGTACCGATTCCGAGGCGGCCAACCTGTTGACCAACGACGTGGACGCCAACGACAAACCCTTCCTCACCGGCGAGCGCACCAGTGAGGGTTTTTACCGGGTCCGCAACGGACTCGAGCAAGCCATCAGCCGCGGTGTAGCCTATGCCCCCTATGCGGATCTGGTGTGGTGCGAGACCGGCACCCCGGATTTGGGCTTCGCCCGCGAATTCGCCGAGGCGGTGTTGGAGAAGAACCCCAATAAGCTGCTGGCCTATAACTGCTCGCCGTCCTTCAACTGGAAGAAAAACCTGGATGACGCGACCATCGCCAAGTTCCAGGACGCCCTCTCCGACATGGGCTACAAATACCAGTTCATCACCCTGGCCGGGATCCACAACATGTGGTTCAACATGTTCGATCTTTCCTATGACTATGCCCGTGGCGAGGGCATGAAGCACTATGTCGAGAAGGTCCAGGAGCCGGAATTCGCCGCCCGCGATCGCGGTTACACCTTCGTCTCCCACCAGCAGGAAGTGGGCGCGGGTTACTTCGACGATGTCACCACCACCATCCAGGGCGGCGCCTCCTCGGTCACGGCCCTGACCGGCTCCACGGAAGAGGCGCAGTTTTAGAGGCTGTCTGAAAAAGATCCGTAGGCCAGAGTAGGGGTAGGCTGGGTCGAGGGACGAGACCCAGCAAACCAGATTTGCCCGTAAACGCTGGGTTTCGTTCCTCAACCGGTACGTAGGATTCGGTTCATGTTACTCACCGCATTCTACGTGCTTACAATATCAAGGGGATAGCAATTGCCCCAAAAGATTCGAGAATTACTGAAAGCACTCAAGGACGCCGGGTTTATCGAGATTGGCGGGGCAGGCAAGGGGTCGCATCGGAAATTTACTCACCCCGCCTATCCTGGTGCTGTGACTATCAGCGGGAAGGCTGGAGATGACGCGAAACAATACCAAGAAAAACAGGTATCTACTGCCGTCGAAAGTGTGAAGAAATGAAAGAAAGCGACAAGTACCACAGATGGGTCGAGTGGAGCAAGGAAGACCGGATCTACCTTGGTAAATGCCCGGATTTGGTCACGGGAATTCATGGTGAAGATCCGATTGTCCTCTACAGTGAATTGTGTACCCTGATAGAAGATGTCGTCAACCATTTCAAAGCAGCAGGACGAGATTTGCCACCAGTCAAAGTGCGGCCGATGAGTGAGGTTGCATAATAAAGCCCAACACGACCTGTGATTTTTCAGGTAATTTCAGATCCTGCCCCTCGTCATTCCGGTGGGGATTGCCGGAATCCGGATACTGTGGACGGCAAAAACAGTGGGGGTTCGAACGATTACACCGGTAGCCCCCGTAGCCCGCGTAGGTCGGGTCAGGCCAGGGCGACGGGATGGCTACCACCCGATGGCCCGCTACTTGGTACGGCGTAGTCTGCCGTCTTGCGTCAGGTGACAGCGCGTCAATCACTGCGGCCAATGCGGTCACAACGGGCGCGCCTTACGCGGGCTTAAGACGGATTTTTGCCCCGGACCTGATCGAGCAGGCGGGGCTTGGTCTGCGTTCCGGCGGAGGGGGTATTTCCCATGTCAGTACCTGACGGGTTTGTCCTATATACTGGCAATAGATACAGGTACTTGCGAACAGGCAAGCAGATTAGACCTCACTTTCGACGTATTTTCTTACGTCGCTTTTGAGGTCTACTTCGACGCGTTAGAAGCTTCTGCTGAAAGTCAGCTGGTAAGCGCGGGTAATAGCTTAGCTGTATGCCGTTATGTGCAAAGGCGACATAATGGAGAAAGAAATATGTACTTCCCAAAAAAATCTTCCATATTTCCTTTGCCAGGGTCTTCGCGTATTTCGAATAGTAGCGGTCGCCACAGGCTATCGGCGGTAAGCAGCTATTTGTGGCCCACCCTGCACCTGAACCACCTAGAAGGAGTACGGCATTGTTAGCGCCAGGTAGTAATCAGTCAGACTAACGACCGCATTTCTTTGCCTCTACGCACACGGTAAAACAATCAGACGGTAAAACGTAAAACATACAATTTTCTCTGCTGAGTATAAAACAAGGGGAACTAGAAGCAAACGCCCAAAAGAACCGGAAGCTGTCTAATGAAACTGGCGCGAAATTCAATCGTAATTTGATTCAATGGAGCAAACTGGAAGAGGTCCCTCGGAATGGGAAAGTCGGGGATATAAAATGATATAAGTTTCCCAGTATATTATCTCCTGATTAGCAATGAGCTCTCCAGCCACCTGGATCGATCGGCCCAAACGCAGGCATCCAGTCACCACATAGGATTTTTTTTAATCAACAAAAGGTTTTATTGTCCCAGCCGTCCAAGCAAGTCCAAAACTATGCACTCTTTAGTAAGGCTTTAGCTGCTACACAGGTATGCTACAATTAGGCCAATGAGTGATCAAAGAGGCGGTAGTCATACGGTTAGCATTTTGATGGTCCATATTGTATGGGTCACTGCCAAATATCGCTACCCAGTATTAAAAGGAAATATTCAAAAGCGATGCCGAACTTATCATCCAGGCAAAGGTGATGCGAAGATGTTCATATTCCTGAAAGCGAGCCGTGGGCAAGGATCATATACATACGTACGTTGAATATCCGCCGAGGTTATCAGATCGAGGCTGACGGCTGGCTGCAGGTGCGCCACAAAGGTAGCCATAGGAGAAAAAAGCAGAAAAAAGGACACCCATATTGTTTGATCTTCCCGTTGAGTTAGCATTCCTCTCAGCCCACTCAGTTAGGAGTCTTGCCATGACCGCGCCCCGCTCCACTCTTGTCTCGCTTGAGGACACTCCTTGGTATCACTGTGTATGTCGTTGTGTGCGGCGCGCCTTCTTGTGTGGTGAGGACCCGTTCTCAGGGTTGAATTTCGACCACCGACGTGGTTGGATTGTCGAGCGTATTCAGCAGCTTGCCACCCTGTTCGCCATTGATGTGGCCGCTTATGCGGTGATGAGTAACCACTATCACATCGCGGATCGACCGGGAACGGGCCTTAGACTGGTCGATAGAGGAGGTGCTGAGGCAGTGGACGGGGCTCTTCACTGGGCCGCTGTTGGTGACGCGGTATCTCTCTGAGTCACGGGGGTCGATGAGCCAGGCGGAAATTGCTAAGGTTGAAGAACTTGCCGAGATCTATCGGGGACGGTTGCACGATTTGTCCTGGTTCATGCGCACCCTCAACGAGCATATTGCCCGCCGTGCCAATGCGGAGGATGGGGTGAAGGGGCGGTTTTGGGAAGGTCGCTTCAAGAGCCAGGCGTTGCTTGACGAGAAGGCATTGTTAGCAGCGATGGCCTATGTGGATCTGAATCCGGTGCGGGCGGGGTTGGCCGAGACGCCGGAGACCTCGGACTACACCTCGATTCAGGAGCGCGTCGTTGGATTGCCGAAGGGAGTCGGGTCCGAAGCCGGCTTGCAGGAGACCGCAACTGTCGAAGGTCCTGACGTGACACTCGATGGGGAGCGGTTACGACCGGAAGCTGAGACGCGAGTCTTACCTCAGGCCCCGCTGATGCCCTTCGATGCCACGGCAAAAACCCCTTGGGCGGTACCCTTTGCCTTCGCGGATTACCTGGAGCTGGTCGATTGGACAGGCCGGGCGTTACGTGCGGATAAGCCTGGATACATCGAGGCGCGAGAGCCCAAGATCCTCGTCCGGCTGGGGATCGATGGGGAGCGGTTTATCAGTTCTGCTGAACGTCTTCTCAAGGCGTTCGGAACAGCGGTCGGGGCACCGGCATCGCTGGCGAATCTCTGCGCCCGGCGTCAGGCCAAGTACCTGCGTGGCATTCGGGCCGCACGAACGATGTTTGCGGCCAAACAGGCAGCGTGATGAGAAAAAAGTGATGGAAATCTTATCAACACTCGTTATGCTTATTGTTGTGAGTGTCCTCGCCTTTATGGCATATGATGCCACGCATCAAAAAGACTAAACGGGGACAGACACTGAGGTATCCCCACGAAATCTGCCCTCCGTGTCAGTCGGCAACGAGAGCATCATGCTCATTTACAACCCACTGATCGAGTAAAAGGGACCAAAGTAAAAAGCAGGGAAAAGGGGCTAGGCTCAATTAATCCAGCCCGTAGGTCGGGGGTAAGGAACGAACCCCAACCTACAAACGCCGTATCCGTCCAGGCCGATTCAGGTGATTATGGTCCATAACCATCCCGGTGGAAAGGTGACGCCTTCCTACGAAGATCAGGACCTCACCGACCATTTTATTCAGGCGGGAAAATTTCTCAAAGTTGAAGTGATCGATCATCTCATCATCAGCGACGAAACCTATTATAGCTTTGTCGATTCGGGGATCTTTAAGAAACTTCAGGCAAGCGAAAGATGGATTTTGCCTTATAAACTCAAGGAGAGATACAGGAATGAAGGCAAAAACGAAGGAATTCAACTTGGGGAGAAGAGAGTAAGGGAAATGGCAAAGGCAATGAAGCAAAAAGAGATCAGTATAGCGATCATTGCTGAAACATCAGGGCTTTCAATCGAGGAGATTAAAGGACTATAAGGTTAAAAAGATTCCGCTTAGCGCCGCATAATAAGGCGCTGGGTAATGGTAAATTCCTAAATGGTTAACGTGGAGTGGTTCATCATGCTTCATTGCTTGATTTGATCCCCTCACCCCGGTCTTCTCCCGGAGGGAGAGGGGGTATAGCTTGTGGCGTGCCCAACCCACTGCGAGTGGCGATGTTTCCGTTTAAACCTTAACCACTACCCAGATCCGGTGTGATTATATACCGAAAAAAACGTGTCTATGATCCGGCGGGACTTGACACCTAGACGACCACCATGGCCTCTATTTCCCCCGCACATCTGACCGATTACCCGGATGAGCCTGGAACCAAGCATCGCATCCAGGCCCCGGAATCCCCGCGGTGGCCGGTGCTGTCCGACGCCGAGAGGAACGCGCACAAAGCGCGGATCGCCCGATTGCTGACCGAACGGGATGCGGTCCTGGTAGCCCATTACTACACAGACGCCGATCTGCAGGAGCTGGCGGAGGAGACCGGCGGCTGTGTGGCTGATTCCCTGGAGATGGCCCGCTTCGGCAGCGAGAGTGCGGCCAGTACCCTGATGGTATGCGGCGTCCGTTTCATGGGCGAGACGGCCAAGATCCTCAACCCGGAGAAGCGGGTGCTCATGCCCGATCTGGCGGCCACCTGCTCTCTGGATGAGGGTTGCCCCGCGGATACCTTTGCCGCTTTCTGCGATCGCTACCCTGACCGCACGGTCGTCGTTTACGCCAACACCAGCGCCCGGGTGAAGGCGCGCTCGGACTGGGTAGTAACCTCCAGCATCGCACTGCCCGTGATCAGACACCTCCACGCGCAGGGAAAAAAGATCCTGTGGGCGCCGGACAAACATCTGGGACACTATGTGCAGCGGATGACCGGTGCCGACATGCTGCTATGGCAGGGGGCCTGTGTCGTCCACGAGGAATTCAAGGGCTTCGCCCTGGACCGGGTGCGGCGGCTGCATCCGGATGCCGCTATCCTGGTCCACCCCGAAGCCCCGGCAGACGTGATCGACCAGGCCGATGTGGTCGGTTCCACCGGGCAGCTCATCGATGCGGTGACCCGGTTGCCGAACCCGGCGTTCATCGTCGCCACTGACCAGGGGATCTTCTGGAAGATGCGCCAATTGGCACCGGAGAAGAAGCTGATCGCCGCCCCCACCGCCGGCGTAGGCGCCACCTGTGAGAGCTGCGCCCACTGTCCCTGGATGGCTATAAACGCCCTTCAAAACCTGGAGCAGGTCCTGCTCGCAGGCGATCAAGAGATCCACATCGACCCTGAAATTCAAGCCCGCGCACTGCAGCCGATCCGACGTATGCTCGGCTTCGCCCGTGGGCAATGACATTCTTTATCCGCAGATTTCACAGATTTCCACAGATGAAACGATCTGTGTAATCTGAGGATACCGGATATTTTTCCCATGCTCAATTTATAAATCCTAACTTTCTTTATCCAATCCACAGATTTCACAGATTTCCACAGATTAAGAACGAAACAATCTGCGAAAATCTGCGTAATCTGCGGATTAAAAAGATGCCTTCGCGGGCAACACCAAATAACGCCGAACAGTGCCGGGATCGAACAAGATCGATCCTGAATTATTTGGTGCGGTTTGGTGTACCGGACTTTCTTTATCCACGGATTACGCAGATTTCCCCAGATCAGATAACGCCAAATAATCCAGGACCGCCCCTGAAGTATCCCCACAAATCAGCCTCTGGCTCCCACGCTCCAGCGTGGGAGCAAATCCAGACGCTCCAGCGTCATGAAACCTTGGCCGCTGGAGCAGCCACAACGGCATTCCCACGCGGGAGCGTGGGAACGAGCCATGAGGGCATCGTGGCCGCTCATTAGGGACCGCCCTATCCTTGGCAAAATGCCCGCGATCGCTTAGGATCAAACTCATCACTGGAATCGAAAACCGAGGCACTATCGGCCGCCGCGGTAAAGTAGACGGAACCCTCCAGGCATTCGGGTCCCGGCGGCAAGCGTCGGCAGCGGAGGACACACGGTCATGTCTAAGGACCTTTCCCGTAAGCGAACCTTCGTCATCCTCGGCATCGTGTTCTTGGCCGGCATTGCCTTCGCCGGCCTGTTCAACAGCGGCCTCGCCTTCACCAACCAGGAGGAGTTCTGCACCGACTGCCACACCATGCAGATCCCCTTCAGAGAGCTTCAGGAGAGCGCCCACTACAAGAACGCCTCGGGCGTCGGGGCCACCTGTGCCAACTGCCATGTCCCGGAACCCTTCTTCCCCAAACTACTCGCCAAGCTCATCGCGGCCAAAGACGTCTATCACGAGCTCGTGGGGACCATCGACACCCCGGAGAAGTACGAGGCCCGCCGTTGGGAGATGGCGAGCCGAGTCTGGGCCAAGCTGAAGGCAACGGACTCCCGGGAGTGCCGTTCCTGTCACGACTTCCGTAGCATGGACCTCACGGAGCAAGATCGCAGCGCGCGCAGCAAGCACGGAAATGCCGAAGACAAAGGACAGACCTGTATCGATTGCCACAAGGGCGTTGCCCACGAGGAACCGGACGCACCCGAGACGATCGGGGATGCACCGGACTCGGACGCCACATGACCCCTCTCCCCGAGCCGACCGCACGAGGCGTTGCCCTATGAGAGCCAAACCCATCTCCCTCGTTTTATACCTGCTCACCCTCCTGATCGGCCCCCTGGCCTGGTCGCAGGACGCCGACCTGGACAAAGAGCTGCGGCTGGCCGCCGCCATCGGCGATGACGAAGCCGTCGAGAAACTCTTGGATGGCGGTGCCGACGTGAACGTGGCCAACAAGTTCAATAAGACCGCCCTCATGATGGCGGTCGAGAACGACAACCTGGACACGGTTGCCCTGCTCCTGGTCCGGGGTGCCAACGTCAACGCGCGCACGGTCGCCAACTGCACGGCGCTGACCTTCGCCGCCGAGAACGGCCACAGCGGCATCACCGCCCTCCTTATTGAGCGCGGCGCCAACCTGCATGACCGTACCCGCGCGGGCTGGGATGCCCTGACCATCGCCGCCCGCTATGGTTTTACGGACATCGTCGACCAGCTCCTGCATCGGGGAGCGAATCCCAAGACAGGGGACAAGGAGGGACGGACGGCAATGATGCACGCCGCGGAAAAAGGGCACCCCAAGGTCGTCGAGCAGCTACTCGCCGCCCACGCCGACCGGGAGGCCAAGGACAAAGAGGGGGCCACGGCGCTGATCATCGCCGCCGGAGAAGGACAGCGCGAAGTCGTCGCATCCCTCATCCGCCACGGCGCCGACATCAATGCAAAAGACAAGCTCGGTGCCACCGCCCTTATCTGGGCCGCCGGCCAAGGCCACGCGAAGATAACCGAACAACTCCTCGCCGACGGCGCCGACCCGAACCAGCAGGACACGGACGGAATCACCGCCCTGATGGAGGCCGTCACGACCGATCACAACGCGCTCATCGAAATCCTGATGACACACCATGCGGACCCGACCCTGAAAGACAATCAAGGCCGTACCGCTACGGATATCGCAAAACACAAAGACAACGACCAAGCCGTCGCCCTGTTGGCGAGGCACTGAGTGCTGCGCGTTTGAATGCGTGGATTGCTCGCTGGTCTCTATACCGCTTCTGCCGTACATCCCATGTTTTTTGTTCGCGTTGGACCAAGTAGCAACCGCGGAGAAACTCAATGCGATCACAGTGATCCCGGAACTCCTTGACTGCCTGAAATCAAAGGACACATTGTTCGCCACCGACGTCAAGGGCTATCGTCTTGTAGGTCGGGTTAGGCGCGCATTCATAACATTGAATTGTGTAAACGAATCCGAACGCGCCGTAACCCGACACTCCGCTATCGGGCTACGCTGCGTTAACCCGACCTAGCTGGCTTTTTCTCGTTCCCACGCGCCGCGTGGGAACGCGGAAGCTCCGCGCTGCGGAGAGCATCAGGTCTGGGTCTACCATTCCGTATACACGGGAATCAAACCCGCCCGGCCCGGATAATTCCGCGCACTGGAATAACGCCAATGTTCCGGCTGATCCCCATATCCGCGTTTGACCGGATTGTTGTGGATATACTCCAATTTCTCCACTAGCATTGCCTCGTTTTGAATCCACTGCGGATGCGATCCTTCTTCCCATAACTGATATTCACGATCCGTTTTATATCCTTTTTTGTAATAGGCCAGCTTTGCTAATAACTGCGTCGAGTTTCTGGCCCGCAGATAATCAATCACCTGCCGCGCTGTGTAAGATTTCCAGTTCTTCACTTGTTTTTCCAGATCCAGCGACTGAAGAATACAGTGCA
Organism: Candidatus Thiosymbion oneisti; assembly: GCF_004359955.1. Taxonomy (NCBI): domain Bacteria; kingdom Pseudomonadati; phylum Pseudomonadota; class Gammaproteobacteria; order Chromatiales; family Chromatiaceae; genus Candidatus Thiosymbion; species Candidatus Thiosymbion oneisti. The sequence goes on along the minus strand of NZ_SMSC01000013.1, from coordinate 102,802 downwards.
GGTGGTTTTCCAAAATCACCGAACCCCTCGATTTTGTTGTCGGTAGGTGAAAGCTTCAAGCAGAATTTGTACCGTATCGGGGCGCGTGAACACCGGTAGCCATTCCAGCACGGTGAATGTCATGAAATGCGGCGCTTGCGGTTCGACAATAGGGTAGCGGCTACGGCTCATAACGTCTCCGAGACACTCCGCGGCGCGGAGCTTCCACGTTCCCACGCGGCGCGTGGGAACGAGAGATCTATTTGATTTTGAACCACAGAGAACACAGAGTTGGCCTACGCTCTTCTCTGTGTTCTCTGTGGTTTAAATCCGTAGACCGGCAGCTAACACCGCTGTTTTTGCGACACCCTCCCGCCGGGAGAGAGCCTGCGCCGAGCGCAGCGAGGGGGCTTGGGGAGAGGGGGTCAAAGGGCGAAGATCGGTGCCTTTTGCGACACCCTCCTGGGGCGGTGGGCAGGCGCTCACCGCATCCTACGCAGGCTGAAGTGCCGCCAACCGCCTCGGTGAGACATGCAGGCCGGACTACTCCAACGAGATCCGTAACGCCGCCGCTGCGGCCAAGGGTGAGAAGATCAGCGCCAGCAGCAGCAGGGCCCCGAGCAGCGAGAAATAGGGCAGGGCGTCCGCGCCATCAATGGCGCTCACCGTCACCGCTCCGGCACCGTACACCAGCACCGGGATATACAGAGGCAGGATCAGCAGTGACAGCAGGATCCCGCCGCCGCGCAGTCCCAAGGTCAGGGCCGCGCCGATGGCGCCGATCAGGCTGAGGATCGGCGTCCCCACCAGCAGGGACAGCATCATCGCGATGCGGGACGCCTCCGGCAGGTGGTACTGCAGCGCAATCAGCGGCGCGACCATGACCAGCGGCAGCCCGGTCAGCAACCAATGGGCCGCCACCTTAGCCAGCACCAAGATCGGCAGGGGCTGGGGTGTCAGCATCAGCTGCTCCAGGGTGCCGTCCTCATGGTCCGCCGCAAACAGCCGTTCCAGGGCCAGCATGGAGGCCAACAGGGCCGCTACCCAGACCACGCCCGGCCCCAGGATGCGCAGGGTCTGCCGCTCGGCGCCCACACCCAGGGGAAACAGGCTCACCACGATCACGAAGAAGAACAGGGTCGTCAGCAGATCCGTGCGCCGACGCAGGGCGAGCCGGAGGTCGCGCCCCAAGATGCAGAAGAACACCCGCCACATGCCACTACCAATTGGGTCCTGCCGTTAGCCCTAAAAGCCCTAAAACCGCCAACAAGTTGCTTCCAGCTTCCAGTCGCCAGCTTCCAGCGATGTAGCTTTTGGCCACGGAAGCGTTTGAACCGCAAAGGCGCAAAAGACGCAAAGAACCCATCGGTCGAGGTAAGGAGCGGACCCCAACGAGAGAGAAACGACGAATCACGCGGAGCCTCGCGGATCGATTCGCGTTGATTCGCGTGCTTCGTAGTGCTCTCTTCAGGGCGGCCACGGCGCGTAGGGTGTGGTGAGTGCTTGTCTGCATGCAGGGACGCACAGGTAGGCAGCCAGCCGCATCAAGTAGCCCGCAGGTCCTGATCGAGGTAGCGCGGACCATCAGGGTGAGCACCTATCCAAAGGTTCGTCCCCGAGGTCTAGTTGCTGCACCTGGCCCGAGGTGAGCGGAACCTCCTGATGTGTGGTCAGGATCACTATACCGCCGTCGGATACATGTCCCGCGATCAGCCGCAGCAGCAGGTCCACCGCATCGGTATCCAGGGTGGTAAAGGGCTCATCCAGGATCCACAGCGGCGCCTTACTTACCAGTAGCCGGGCCAGGGCAACCCGCCGCTTCTGGCCCTGGGAGAGCGCCATGGTGGGCAGGTCCTCGTAGCCCGCCAGGCCCATTTGTTCCAGCGCGGACCAGAGCCGCCCCTCGTCCACCGGATTGCCGTCCAGGATCGCTGCCACGCGTAGGTTCTCGATCCCGGTCAGGTCGCCCTTGATACCGTTCAGGTGTCCGCAGTAGAGCAGGTCCGCGTGGTAGTCCTCACCCAGGCGGCGGCTGTCCTTCCCCTGCCAGCGGATTTCCCCGACCTCCGGTACGAGCAGGTTGCACAAGGCACGCAGCAGCGTCGTCTTGCCGCTGCCGTTGCGTCCGCGCACGTGCAGCAGGGTCCCGGGTTCCAGCGCGAAGCTCACGCCGGAGAACAACCGGCGGTCTCCACGCCTGCACGCCAGATCGACAACCTTGAGCATGAATCGAGACGGATGATTGAGTAATGTGGAGCCTGACGTTCCGGTGCCTAACATTCCGGTGCCTAACATTCCGGTGCCTAACGTTTCGGTCAGGGGCCAAGCGGATCGGGAGACGGCCATCCGAGCATCGGAGCCCCGGTGAGATACGCGGGTTACAGTCCGGCAAGATAGCCTTTGCGGCGCTATTCCACAACCGCTTCCTAATCGCTGTCTGCGACCTGTGACTGCGATATCCTAATCTATATAGTATGATCGGGATCGCACTCGACGCGGGCGCGGAACCGGGGATGGGTTCTGCGCCATCGCTGATAACCGACTTCGTATCTATTTTTGCCGCGAATCAACGCAAATGGACGCAAATGATTAATTATATTCATTCTGATTTGCGTTTATTCGCGTTCGTTTGCGGCTGAACGTTTGGAGCGCCGGCATTTTGCCGGCACCCGTAGGGGCACCCCTTGTAAGTACCCGAGCGTAGGAGATGACCCCTGAACGGTGACCTGGTGCGATCACTATATCGTGCGCTGAGACCTAGTTGAATAAAGGAGAATCATCATGAAACATCTTCTCATCACCCTTCCCCTCATCTCTCTGTGTGGTTGTACGACGATGACTGATCTGTTGGTCGAGCAACCTCCAGGCGAATGCCCCGGTAATCCGGAATTGCCGGCCAAGCTCGCTGCTTCGTTTGAACCCGTTGAGGATAAGGCACTGCTGAGTGCTGCGCTCGGTGCGCCGAAGCAGGGCGGGTTATGTCAGGGTAAGGTCTACAAAAGCAAGGAGGACGTTGAGATTACACTCTATCGGGCCTGGAACAGCACGGACCTAAAGGGTCGCTTAGGCAAATGGTGGGCATTCGATCGCCCGGACGGGAAGATCAGCAAGTATCGTTCCGATTACGCGATCTGTTATGAGAGGTCGCCATTAGATAAGCTGACGCACTGCAATCTGAAAGCGGGTGCCAAACTGGTCATCGGTACGGGACAGAGTGCAAGGTGTTCCCAATACTTGACTTATCCACCGTCTGAGGCAAAGAAAGTCTACCTTGAAAACGCATCGGAATCGGTATCCGGTTGTCGGGATTATGATGCACGATTCAGTTGGGAGCCGCCCGTGAAAGACTTTCTGGCCCTGCCCAAGGTTCAATGAGTTCGCGGAGTCGTTTAAGCCACGGAGGCCAAGGCTATGAACTTCGATTTCCCCACTTTTTTGGTGTTGGCCTGTCTGATCACCGGAGGTGTCTGGCTTGCGGATGCGGCGCTGTTCGCGCCGCGGCGCAAGCGGGCGTTGGCGCCGGATACGGATGGTGCCGCGCCTGTCGAGGCCGATGTGCCGGCGACCGGTTACAAAGAGCCGGTCATCGTCGAGTATGCGCGCTCCTTCTTTCCGGTACTCCTCATCGTGTTGTTGCTGCGTTCCTTCCTCGTCGAGCCGTTCCGCATCCCGTCGGGCTCGATGATGCCGACCCTGCTGGTGGGTGATTTCATCCTGGTGAACAAGTTCGCCTACGGGCTGCGGTGGCCGGTTCTGAACCGCAAGTTCTTGCAAATCGGTGATCCCGAGCGGGGGGACGTGGCGGTCTTCCGCTTTCCCCAAGAGCCCTCTGTCGACTACATCAAGCGCATCGTCGGCGTGCCTGGGGATGAGATTCGATATCACGATAAGACCCTGTATGTAAACGGCGAGCCTGCTTCCCAAACGCCCGCCGGAGTCTACCTGGGCGTCGGCTCGGGGGCAAACATGACCGATACGGATCTGCGTCTCGAAGACCTCACCGGCCGCGAGCACCGGATCCTGGTCGATCCGAGCGTGCCGGATTATAAGTGCACTCCGTACTCCGAGCTGGCGGTCGGGAGGCGACTCAAGGTACCGAAGGGCAGCTACTTCGTGATGGGCGACAATCGGGACAACAGCAACGATAGCCGCTGCTGGGGTTTCGTTCCGGAAGAGAACCTGGTGGGCAAGGCCATTGCGATCTGGATGAATTGGGACACCCAACGCGACGGGTTTCCGGTGGATTGGGGTCGTCTCGGCAATCTCATCGAGTAATTCATTTATTCCTGTGGGCGCAAACAATCCCATTCGCGCAGATTCGCGTGATTCGTCGTTTGTACCTAACGCCGCCAAAGGCTTTGCCGTGGTCACGTTGAAGTCGTCAATGAATATCGTTTCCGGATTTTGTATCTAGGTGTACTCGTGAGAGAGGACCCCGAGCAGCTGGTACCTGGGCTCGGTTATGAATTCCGCGAGCACGGATTGCTCATGCGGGCCTTGACCCATCGCAGTGCCTCCGGAGAGAACAACGAGCGGTTGGAGTTTCTGGGCGATGCCCTGCTCGGATTTGTGATCGCCGAGGCCCTGTGGGAGCGCTTTCCGGATGCGGATGAGGGCAGGTTGAGCCGGTTGCGGGCCTCCCTGGTCAAACGGGAATCGCTCGCGGCGCTGGCGCGTGGCCTGGACCTCGGTGCTTACCTGCGGTTGGGGGCAGGGGAGCTGCGCTCCGGTGGTCATGCCCGGGAGTCGATCCTCGCCGATACCCTCGAGGCGATCTTTGCCGCGGTCTATCTGGATGCAGGCTTCGCGACGGCACGCGAGGTGATTCTCTCGGTGTTCGCAACGCCCCTCGCTCGCGTACAGGTCGCAGGTACCTCGAAGGATCCGAAGAGCCGTCTCCAGGAGTTGTTGCAGGCGCTCAAGCGACCCCTGCCCGAGTACCAAGTGCTGCAAATCACCGGCAGCGATCACATCCAGTGTTTCAAAGTGCGTTGTACCCTGGCCGATGGCGCTGAAAAGACGCAGGGAGAAGGCACCAGCCGGCGGCGTGCCGAGCAGCAGGCAGCGGAGCAAATGCTCGATCTGCTTGCGGCTGGGGTCGATGGCTGAGAGGCTGTCTAAATTCTGTACCCGGTGGGGCCAGGAGAAAGCTGCGCTGACTAATATAGGGAAAGGCTTTTTATGGATTCCAGACTGCCAACGATCATAGAAGGGTTCCCCCGGACGTTTTGGAGTGCGGCGGCCACTTCACCCCGCTGCTTACCGGAACCGACAGCGCGAGGCATAAGCCGGGGATCGGCCAAGCGGCACCATCCTGCCGCCGCTTTGGATTGGACCAGGCATCCGTCCCCAACAAAGGTGATGCGGCCAGGGGAAAGCGCCGTCGCCGCAGCGCGGGTGGAACCGAAGGGCCCGGATTCCCGGCCAATGCCGCTGGTATCCCCGTCGCTGAGGTTCGATGCAGCCGCGCCGCTTTGCCGGCGCACTCCAAAGCAGTCCGGAATCCATATTCTCTCCGCAGCGCGGAGCAACCAGGTTCCCACGCAGCGCGTGGGAACGAGAAAAACCACGCGCGACATGGGCGGTAATTATGGGGCCTGGCTGAAGTAGAGCGGGTAAGCCAGGGACGGCGCCACCCGCCGGAGGGGACTGGCGTCCGGCGGATGGCGCAAGCTTATCCGCCCTACGCGGCTCAATGCATCCGCCGCAGTACATTGCGGCCAATGGAGTAGCAATGCAGGCTGGTGGGTACGAACTGGAGTTCGATGCCGTCGACGCGCTTGCTACCTTGCCGTGTCCGAGTAGTGATGAGCGGCGGGTGGCTTAGCCGATTGGCGGCGGCAAAGGCCAATACCCCTTTGAGATCCACCGGGCGCTCGAAGAAGCGGTCGCTCCACTTCACCTCCACCACCCAGTCGGCCTTGCGTTGCCCCGGATCGAGGCCCACCAGGTCTACCTCCAGTCCCTTCTTCCAGCGGGCGAAATAGAGGTGCTCGATAAAGGCGGTGGCATGTATCCATTGGGCGTAGATGGCGGTTTCGGCCAGGGCGCCCACGGCCTCGTGGTCGGTGCTGACCGGGCCGTAGAGGGCGGCCCGCATGGAGGGGTTGGTGAGGTAGACCTTGAATCCCCGCGCGCGCTTGAATTGCTTTGCCGACTCATCCACCCGGCGGATGCGCTTGATCAGAAAGGCGGCTTCCAGGTATTCGAGGTAGCGGCCCAGCGTGTTGGCAACCACACCGGAGTTCTGTGAGAGCTTGCCGATCTCCACTTCCTGGGCGGTGTTGTAGGCCAGGGTGGCAAACAGGCTGTTGAGCTCCTGGATATCGCTGATACCGTAGAGGCTGGGCAGATCGCGCAGCAGCACCTTGTCGATGACGTCGCTCTTGATGAAGCGTGACGGATCTTCCTGCACCCGTTCGCTGAAAACCGCCTCGGGGTAGCCGCCATAATTGAGATAGTTGATGAACTCCCGGTTGATTGCGTCCATCGCCTCCCCGGAGACGGCACGGAAGCCCCTTTCGGAGTCGGGATCCGCCTCGACCAATCCCTCCTTGCCGATGAAGTGGATATATTCACCGAAAGTGAGCGGAGGCAACATGAAATCGGTAAAACGGCCCGCCCCCGACTCCTGGCTCTTCAGCCGTAGCGCGGCGGCGGAACCGGTGGCGATGAATCGATAGTTGGGGTAAGAATCAACCAACGATTTGAGATGGCGCTCCCACTCCTTCAGGTATTGGATTTCGTCGAAGAAGATATAACGGGTGGTGCCGGGTTCCAGCCTGTTTATCTCGGCCATCAGGTTGGTAAGCCATTCCAGCGAAAGGCCGGTATAAACCGGCGTGTCGAGCGCCAGGTACATCACCTGACTCGGCTCCACCCCTGCTTTCAACAGCCGTTCGATGGCGTGGTGAACCATCACCGTTTTCCCTACCCGGCGGGGTCCGAGCAGGATCACGGCCCGCTTTACACTCAGATCCGTTAGCAGATTGTAGAAAGAGGGAAGATAGTCGCGGGGCGGCAGGTTGGTAAATGGCGTTGCCTGTTCACCGTTCCACCAGGGATTATCGAAGCTCAGCCGTGATTCGACCTCTGTTTGCGATATATTTAGCATGGATTACCCGTCCTTGCACTCCCCATGCCCCAGTTTAGCTGTAAGCAAATAAAATAACATCAATCGACTGACGCTATTTTTCTTCCCTCTCTTTTTTTTAAATAAATCAATTTGTTAAGCAAGTTGAAAAAAGGTTCTGCCACAAAGCTGCGCCGATCCGTGGCGCTTAGGGAGCAGCGACCTGGCCTTTCAGAACCTCCTGATCGGCGGGGAAGACCAAGGTGGTGGTCAGCCTGACCAGGTTCCGCGGGGTGAAGTACTCACCTGCCGTGTCGTTGGCGCTCTCAGCGAAATGCAGGATCGGCTCCTCGAAGACCAGGCCCATCTGGTGGTCGGAGACGGCCTTTGGGTGGAGATCGCTTACTCAGTGTGTTTTTCGTTTATACGAGAGACAGGAAAGCCATCGTCGTTTCTGCCACAGATATGATGGAGAGTGAGCGAAAAAATGATGATCTTTACACCAGATCCGGGGTAGCCGGAGCAGTTGGCGAGGTGGGTATTATTCCTACCTCGTCCCCGTCATGAAGCCGGGAGAAGCCCTCGGCGAACTGTTTGTTCAGGGTAACTCGGACCCGTTCCCGGTCGAATAGGGGGGCCGCCCCTAGCTTGCGGCGGCCGAGCCAAACCAGGAGGGTGTCTAGGTCCACCACGCTCGGCGGAGCCACGAGCTCCTCGGTCTGTTTGCGCAGCTTTTGGGCCAACCAGTTGAAGTAAAGGAGCTTGACCCGCTTTGCTTCCTGCCGCGGTTCCTGCCGCTGGTATCCGATCTGCTCCAGCTCCTTTAGATAGGCTGCCCAGTTCCGTTCGTGATTCGCACCTAAGGCGTAGAGGGTGTCCCAGGCATAGATACCGGTGTCGTGACCGTCGTCGAAGAGGATCCGGACCCCATATTGCCCCTGGGGCTCGATCTGCTCGATATCCACCGCTTCCTTGCCGGTTACCGGTCGGTCCAGGGTCCGCACCTCGGCTGCCTTGGAGAAGACCCGGAGATACTCGTAGGGTAGCTCGAAGGCCACACCGTCATCGAAGGCGATGGACAGGAGCCGGGATTTGCGGTGGAGGCCGATATCCGTCGGGTGGTGTCTTGCGGGTTGGTCGGTCATCGGGGGCTGCGTCTGGTTGGTTCGCCTATGGGTTTGGGGTACGGTGTCGTGGCGGCTGCATCCTCAAGGTTTGGGATCGAATGCTATTCGTCCTCGAACAGGACGAGATAGTCACCGTAGCCCTCCTGCTCCAGGTCCGCGACGGGGATAAAGCGCAGGGCGGCCGAATTGATACAGTAGCGCAGGCCGGTCGGTGTGGGGCCATCTTCGAAGACATGTCCCAAGTGGGAATCCCCGTGGCGGGAACGGACCTCCGTGCGCATCATTCCCAGCTTGCGATCTTCCCACTCGACGATCAAGTCCGAATTCAGGGGCGAATGAAAGCTGGGCCAGCCGGTACCGGACTCGAATTTCTCCCGCGAGCTGAACAGGGGTTCGCCGGAGACGATGTCCACATAGATACCATCCTGCTGGTTGTCCCAGTATGGGTTACGGAAGGGCGGCTCGGTGCCTGCCTCCTGGGTCACAGTGTACTGCAGCGGCGTGAGCCGACGCTTGATCTCCTCCTTGGCGGGCCGTTGCCAAGGCTCGTTCTCGGCGGGTCTCTCATCGACCTGTCGGCCCTGCTCGGCGGCAATCGCCTGGGCCTTCGGACCTGACCCCAGGGACCATAGCATTCCTATGCCGACCAGCGGCAGGGTCGAGACGAATAGGGTGTGTAGGCTCATGGTTCTCCTCCATATTCACGTTGCCCCAGTAATCCTCAGTCTACGGGTATACGCTTGGATCACCATAGATCTCGCTGGGGCTGGCCTGGAGGATCCGCGCCCGTAACCGCTTCGCCAGACCGGGCATGTTAATCGCACCGTGCCCGCTTGTCTTGGTGGTTTGCATGGGATCCTGCCAGGGCGTGTTGACATTTAGAAGGTCCGCACAGCGGACCCTACAGTTAGGGTAGAGTCCGCTGTGCGGACCGCTTGTTGAAAATGCAGGATATGCTGAAACTCTGTACTAGTACAAGGCTTCACCTTATTTTTCATTCTCAAACCCGTAGGGTAGGCTGTGCCCACCAATACTGTGCTTGGATGGTGGGCACAGCCCACCCTACGGGATATATGCAAAGTATGCAGAAACGGCGTACCAGGGTGAGACGCAACGGATTTGACGAGGCGCGTTGGGGCGCAGAAGATGGTGGCCCCCGTTACGAAAATCCTACAGCGAGTGCTCGATGCGACCGTCTCTGCGCCGCGCGGACCAACTGCGCCCCCTTGCCTTCACCCGCGGTTTCACCCGTTACGCCGAGGGTTCCGTCCTGGCGGAATTCGGCGCTACCCGGGTGCTGTGCACGGCCAGTGTGGAGGAACGGGTACCCGGCTTTTTGAAGGGCCGCGGCAGCGGCTGGATCACCGCCGAATACGGCATGTTCCCGCGCGCCACCGGCGAGCGCACCGCGCGGGAGGCCGCCCGCGGGAGGCAGGGCGGCAGGACCTTGGAGATCCAACGCCTGATCGGCCGTTCCATGCGGGCCGCGGTGGACCTCCAGGTCTTAGGGGAACGCACCATCACCCTGGATTGCGATGTCATACAGGCCGACGGGGGGACCCGCACCGCCGCCATCAGCGGCGCCTGGATCGCCCTCCACGACGCGGTACATGGTCTGCTGGAGCAGGGGGTCCTGGACGGCGATCCGCTGATCGCCCAGATCGCCGCCGTCTCCGTCGGCATTTACCAGGGGGAGCCGGTGCTCGACCTGGACTATGCGGAGGACAGCAGTGCCGAGACGGATATGAATCTGGTCATGGACGAGCATGGGCGCTGGGTGGAGATTCAGGGCACGGCGGAGGGCAAGCCCTTCTCCCGCGTCGAACTGGAGACGATGCTGGATTATGCGCAAACCGGCATGCGGGAGCTCCTGGCGGCCCAGCGCACGGCCCTGGCCGAACCCCTGGCTGAATCGATACTCCCACCGGCGCGCAGTGGAAGGGTGGAGCCATGAGCGGAGCACACCGGGACGGCCCCATCGTCCTTGCCAGCAACAACCCCGGTAAGGTCCGGGAGATCAACGCGCTGCTTAAGGCAACTCGGATTCAGGTGGTGCCCCAGCGCGAATTCGGTGTGCCGGAGGTGGAGGAGACCGGCCTGACCTTTGTCGAGAATGCGCTCCTCAAGGCCCGCAGCGCGGCCCGCCACAGCGGCTTGGCGGCGATCGCCGACGACTCGGGGATCGAAGTCGACGCCCTGAACAGAGCGCCGGGCATCTACTCCGCACGCTTCGCCGGTGTGGGCGCATCCGACCAAGCGAATCTGGAACGGCTCCTCGAGGTGCTGCAGGATGTCCCCCAGGAGGCGCGTAGCGCCCGCTTCCAATGCCTGATGGTCTACCTGCGTCACGGTGAAGACCCCACCCCCCTGATCTGTCAGGGTACGTGGGAGGGGCGTATCCTGCCCGCCCCTCGGGGCGCAAACGGCTTCGGCTATGACCCCCTGTTCTATGTTCCGGGGGAGGATTGCAGCGCGGCGGAGCTGCCTGCCACTACCAAGAATCGGCTCAGCCACCGCGGCCAGGCATTGCGGGCACTGGTGCGCCACCTCGGGGGTGTGGATTGAGCCCGCGTAGGGCGGATAAGCTTGCGCCATCCGCCGTATGCCAGCTACCGCCGTCGCCCTGGTCTGACTCGACCTACAGGCTGCCATCCGGCGGGTGACGGCGCGCCCGCCGCTGCGGCAAGCGCGGGCGCACGCACCTGACCCGCCCTACGGGCTCACCACAATCTACCTCGCTGGGCCACCTGGTGTCGGGTGACGGCGCGCCAATCACCGCGGCCAATATAACTTCCCGGCAGGCGCGCCTTACCCGACCTACGCGGGCTTGTCCTGACCGATGCCGCCTTACCCAGCCTCGCGTGGTCCGAAGACGGCAGTTCCCACCCGCACCATGGTCGCCCCTTCGGCGATCGCCGCCTCCAGATCGGCGGACATGCCCATTGAGAGCACCGGGAGCGGCAGCGCGGGCGTCGCGATACGGTCCCGCAGCAGACGCAATGCTCGAAAGGGGCGGCGGCGGGCCTCCTCGTCCTCCACGGGCGCGGGCAGGGTCATGAGTCCAGCCAGTTTCAGTCGCGGCAGCCCCGCGCAGGCCGTGATGAAATCGGCAACCTGGGCCGGGGGCAGTCCGGCCTTGCCGGGCTCCAGGTCAAGGTTGACCTGAACACAGGCTGTCAGGGGGGGTAGGTGTGCCGGGCGTTGCTCGCTTAGGCGTCGGGCATGCTTGAGGTTGCACAGGCTGTGCACCCAGTCAAAACGCTCGGCGATTTGGCGCGTTTTATTGCCCTGGATGCGGCCGATGAAGTGCCATTGGACCCCCAGGGTCTCAAGCGCATCCATCTTTTCGGCCGCTTCCTGGGCGTAACTCTCGCCGAAGGCCGTCTGGCCGGCGGTGAAGGCGGCGCGGATCTTCGCCACCTCCTGCTTTTTACTCACGGCAAGCAAGGCCACGCTACCCGGCTTGCGCCCGAGGCGGTCTTCGGCGACACGGATTCGCTCCCGCACCGCAGCGAGGCGTGCCGGCACGCCCTGGATCAGTCGAACCATTTCTGCGCCCCGGATGGTTAGCTGAGGATGGTTAACCGAATCTAGTTTATCAGGTCAAGGGTATGTTCCCACGGGTGTTTTTTCCGTCCCCTCCCAAAAAAATTTATCCCCTTTAAAAGGCATGATTGCTTATTTAAGGTATTATTGATAAAATTATACTTAAAAACGTAATACGCTTCATCCGCCATTTCAGTCCGGCGTGTTGGGTTACGGCGCGTTCGGCTCCATCGCTGTGCTTCGGGATCGGACAGCGCGCCTAACCCAACCTACACTCAATGCGAGGTCCGCGCGGGCAGGCCGCGCGGGGGGTCATGTGGGTGTAGGTTGCGTTAAGACGCCGGCACTGACTTGGCAGACGATCAGCGCGCCTTGGTGCGTCGAACGCAACCCGTTAAACCCTGTTCCGACGCAGGAGGGATCTTTTCCCTCCCGACAACGCCGAATAATTCAGGATTGATCTTGTTCGATCCCGGCACTGTTCGGCGTTATTTGGTGTTGCCTGCGAAGACGTCTTTTTAATCCGCAGATCCGGCGCCTCCGCCTCCGCCAATGCCTTCCTGCTCCCGAAGCGCTGAATCGCCTCCGCCTTGGTCATGCCTACTACCCTCGAAATATGAATATATTCATAGTGAATATAGCATACGGACCGATTGCTCAAGTAGTTTTTGAGTATGAACACATTCGGCGATCGGGTTGCTAATGCAAGGGGACGGGTAAAGTTGAGACAGACCGAGCTCGCAGAGCGGGTCGGTGTAACGCCGGGCGCGATCAACAAGATCGAGTCCGGCGAAACCAAGGGGGCAAAGCCGAGTACGCTGGCGGCCTTGGCGCGCGCCCTGGGGGTCAGCATGGAGTGGTTGGCGACCGGTAAGGAAGGCTATGTCCTGGAGCCGCATGGTGACTATGCCGTGAGACAGATGAACCGCCTGTTGGCCGCCTGGGAGGGTCTGCCGCTCACGCTGCGGGTGCCCCTGTTGGCACTCATCGAATCCATGGCGGGGGTGGAGGATCCGGCCGTCGGATCGGATTGAGGAAAAACGACTGATCGAGATGGGTATCCCGCCGCTCGATGAGCCGTTCTCGGGCATCGGCCAGGAGTGTCAGACCGATCGGGCGGGTACGGTCGCGTGCCGCTTTGGCCCTGAAGCAGGCCTCGTAGCCGAGGGCATTGACCAGCCAGGGCTGACCGCCGGTCTGCTCGAAGACATAATCGATCACCCCGTCTTCGAACCTCTGCCCGGTCGCTTCGGTGTGTTGGGCGTAGAGAAGGGCAACATCCTCGCGGCTGAAGTCCCCTAAGCGCAGTGATTCGGATTTGATGTTGAAGGCGCTGCCGCCGAGGATGATCTGGTTGTCGCCGTTATGGATGCGGTAATCCCGCACATCCCGGACCCCGCAATAGCGCGGGGATATGATAGTGCTCGTCCGGTCTTACGGGGCCTGCGGTACAGAAGGTCTTCATCGATGCCCTCATACCTGTGCCGGGGCCGACCAGTCAATGCTTACTCTGAGCATGCGTCGGTCCTCAGGCCCCGGAGAAAGTGAAGGTGGCCCAGTAGTAGGGATGTGAGAAGGGGGTATCGCTTGCCTGCGCTGGTGCGAGGGCAACCGCCGCAGCGCCGCCTTTCTCGCGCAAGGCTGCGGCCGGGACGTCACGCAGCCAACGCTGCGCCGCGCGCAGTGCCGAGGCCGCCGGCAGCGGCTGGTTGCCGTCGTGGCCGAGCAGGTTTTGGTAGAAGCGCTCCAGCAACAGACCGGTCGACAGGTCAGCGACGGGCCACAGGGTGCCGATCACCGCCGGTGCTCCGGCCTGCAGGAGGCCGGCCGGCAGACCCAAATACTCGTCGGGGGAACGGCGGATGTTGGTAACACCGGTCTCACACCCGGAGAGGGTAACCAGCCGGGAGGCACTGAGATCCAGCTCGGCGATGAGCTTGGAGAGGGTGAATCTTTGTCCCGCGGCCAATGTCAGACCGGACTGCATCGGGTCCCACCAATCGTAGGACCCGTGGCAGGCAAGGTGGAGGTAGTGGCAGCCGGGTGTGGCCTGCATGACGGCCTCGACCGTGGCTGCATCCCCTTCCAACCGCTGGAAGTCGGAAAAGCGCGCCGTTATTGCCTTGCCTTCGGCCGGGGCGAACCGGAGGTCCTGGGTCGGGTTGACGACGGCGAGCAGCCTCTGGCCTTGGCGCCTTGCTTCCTGCAGGCGCCGGCGACCGACGGATAAGGCATAGCCGCTGGGCAGGTAGTGGATGGCCCAATCGTCGAGAAAGTAGCGCCTGTGCCCATCGAGGATGCGCCAGGCGGCATGCACCGGCAGCAGGCCCAGACCACCCTGGGGCATAAAGAGAATGGGGGCACCTTGCTGGAGGCCCTGGCGTTGCAGCCGCTCATGGACCGGCCCCAGTACCCCGTCCCACAATTCCCGTCCCACCGTCTCGATCCGGTCGAGCCACGCTTGTCTGACCGAGGGACTATCCGGGGAGATGCGGTACTTATTGTAGGCGCCGAGCCAACCGGCCGGTTGCGGCTCGTCCGGTGGCCCTTGCAGCAAGGTGTGCAAATCGGCAGCGGTGAAGCCTTCCAACTCGACGAGGTGCCCCTGAGTCACCGTCGCTGTCCCCTGGGGGACCACGAACACTGCGCTACCTCGGGAGGTAAAGAGCGGTACGACTAAGGCGCCCCCCGCGGGGATCAGATCCAGCAGCCCGCCCAGATCGAGGCCGGTCGGTATGAATTCGGGCCGCGCGGCGTGGATGGTCTCGATCAGGTAGTCGAGCTCGGCCCGCGCCTGGGGTAGGGCCTCCGCCAGCTCGCGGTCGCTACGGCGGGCGGGGGTATCCGGGGCCAGGTGCATTTCCGCCTCGAGGTCATGCACGGCCTCCCGTGCCGACTCTATGGCCTGCCGATCGGCCGCGGGCAGCGCTGCCAGCTCGACCTCGCTCAAGGCCAGGGTCTCCCGCAGGAGATGGGTCTTGCCCTGCTCCAGGCGCAACAGGCCCGCCGCCGGTCGCCCCAGGCGAAGCGCGCAATAGGCGACATCGATATAGGCCTGGATGCGGCTGCCCGCCTCACCGCGGTGGCTGGTCTCGGGATGGGTCTGTAACCGCAGGTCCGCCTCCGCCTCGAGCGCCGCGGTATAGGCAGTCTCCGCCGCCGCCCAGTCCCCCTGACCGAAGTACAGATCGCCGAGATCCCGTTGCGTTCGTCTGTGCTCGGCGGGGAACCCGGCCTGGGTATGGACCTCGAGCGCCTGCCCGAAGTGGTGAATCGCCCGCTCGAGATTCTCGCCGCGCTGGCCGTGGATGCGATCCGCATAGGCCTGCGCCAGATCGTGCTGGGTCAGCGCCCACTGCTCGGGCAAATCGGCCCGGGTATAGACTTCAAGCGCCTGTCCGAAGTGGCGGATGGCCTGCTCGAGATTCTCGGCGCGCTCGCCACGGATACGCAGCAGGTAGGCGCTCGCCAGATCGTGTTGGGTCAGCGCCCAATCCTGGGGCGAATCGGCCTGGGTATGGACCTCCAGCGCCTGCCCGAAGTGGTGAAGCGCCCGTTCGATATTCTCGGCGCGCTCGCTGCGGATGCGCATCAAATAGGCACTCGCCAAGTCGTGCTGGGTCGTCGCCCACTCCTTGGGCAAGGCGGTGCGGGTGCGCACCTTGAGCGCCTGCTCGAAGTGCTGAATCGCCCGCTCGAGATTCTCGGCGCGCTCGCCGTGGATACGGTCCGCGTAGGCGTTCGCCAGCTGGTGTTGGGTCATGGCCCACTGCTCGGGCAGATCGGTGCGGGTGCGTATCTCGAGGGCTTGCTTAAAATGGTGAATCGCCTGCTCCATATTCTCGGCCCGCTCGCCGTGGATGCGATTCGCATAGGCGTGCGCCAGGTTGTGGCGGGTCATCGCCCACTGTCCGGGTAAGGCGCTGCGGGTAATGACCTGGAGGGCCTGCCGGTAGTGGTGGATGGCCCGGTCGATATTCTCGGCGCGCACCCCCTGGATGCGGTCCGCGTAGGCGTTCGCCAGATTATTCTGGATCCCCGCCCACTGCTCGGGGAACTGGGTGCGGGTCCGTATCTCGAGGGCCTGATTAAAGTGGTGAATCGCCTGCTCGATATTCTCGGCCCGCTCGCCTTGTGGATTCTGAGCCAGGCTACTCCCAAGCATGCCCTGCAGCGCCGCCCACAGATCCGGGGCCGGCCCGCGATCGGTCAGGTTCAGCGCCTGCCGGCACAACCGGACCCGGCGGGGCATGTCACTCGGTTGGCCGGGGCTGTTGACCTCCCGGAGAATCGTCCGCAGGTCGGTGGCCAGTATGGTGTCCTCCTCATACCCGGGGATTTGTTCGCGGTCCGATTGCCCGGATCTTTTCCCTAACCAACGTGTGAGGATGCCCATATTTGATGTTTCCTCTGCTTGGGTCCGGTATGGGCAGACACCCAAGGATGTCGCCCTACGCTATAGAGACCGTGAATCTTCGGATCGGTGGTGGAATCGGGGGTAAGGATTGTCCAACCCGATCGCTGGAGTCGAGGATAACACCCCGCTCTAACCTATGCGTCCTTTGCTCCGGGAATGGTTCATTCTGCACCGGAATAGGCAGGAGGGAAACCGGATCTCGGACGCCTGTCAGCACTGTTATGTCGAGACTTGAGCCCGACGCGTTGGTTGCGATCCGTGTGGACCTGACATTTAGTCATTAAGGTCTTATTGGAAGCAAAAACGAGGACTGGTATCCTGCAGTCTGCGCGATGACGTTGGCAATATCGCGGCCATTTACGGTGGATTCCAAGAGGCTGTCTAAAAAGGGCCATAGGCCAAAGTAGACGGTAGGCTGGGTTGAGGAACGAAACCCAGCGTTTACGGACAAGTGTGGTTTGCTTAAGTTTAGTCCCTTGACCCAGCTACCGCTTTGAAATCAATATGTTAGTTTTGGGTCTAGATAACTTTAGAGTTGATTTTCTCTCAGTAGAGTTAGTATTCTATCATAGAGGTTTTCCTCTCGGTGATTAAATCTGAATTCACATTCTTTGAGGTGAAAATAGAACGTTTCTTTGGGAACACCATTGAACTTAGCAAGCCTTCGTTTGGCATACGACCAGAATGATTCAATGCCATTGATATGGCAATTCCCGCGGGCAAATTCGTTCTTACCGTGATGGACGCGAAGATGCTTTTCGTACCCCACGTCGACGAGCCCGTTATAGCCTCTCCAACCGTCCGAGTGGATGATGCTGTCCAGGGATGCCTTGCCCCGGATCGCAGCCTGTAGCTGCTTCTTGGAGGCATCAGGGACGATTTCCGTGTAGACTTTCCCCTGGCGTTCCAGTAACCCAAAAACAATCGTTTTACCGGATGCTCCGCGACCTCTTTTGCCGCGAACACGTCGCGCGCCGAAATAAGATTCATCGACTTCAATTTCGCCGGACAAGGGCGATGAATCTTCACAAACCTGGGCCATCCTGATTCGTAGCTTTAAAAGTATCTTGTTTATCGTCGGGCGGCTTATATCACTCAGATCGGCGATTTTCGAGGCCGGTAAATCGTGCACGAAATAACGTATAATCGCCCTGAATTTAGCTTCCGAAATGTGTGAACGCCTGAAATACTTGTTTTTTCCTTTCATAACATAACCTTAGCATACATTTGAAGATGCTAAAGTTATCTAGACCCTAGTTTTTAGACAGCCTCTAAGCTCGCGTCACGGAAAGTGGTCGGCTTACTCGCTTGGACCGGCAGGTGGTGTTCCAATCTTGTTGTTTTCGAATCAACAACAGAAGGTAACGCCACTGTCCAGGGTGGATGTTCATCGTTACAAGTAGCCGCGTATCTGATGGATAACCGAATCATCAAGCTCGTCACCGCAGGCGACGGGAATCACATGGCGGACGTGATTGCAGCCACCCTGGAGCAAATACCTACACTAACGTTGGATCGAGATCTTACGAGCCTGCCGGATGAGCACTCAACCGCCGTGCTGGTCTTCTTGCTGACGGAAAGGGCCCTCGATGATCCCAAGATCCGTGCTTTCGCCCGCCGGGCCGAGCCCAGCGGCTTCCCGGTCCTACCGGTCGTCCCGGAGCACCGGGCCTTCGATTTCCGCAGCCTGACCGGAGACCTCACTTACCTCGGACGTCTCAATGCCGTCGGTTGGGACCAGGGCGACCAACCGGGCGAGTTGGTGTTCACGGCGATCCGGCGGCATCTGGGACTGGAGCCGTTTCGGCGCGACTGTCGGCTCTTTATCTCCTATCGGCGCAGTGACGGCAGCGCCGTAGCCCAAGCGATTCACCGGTATTTCCGAAGGCTTGGCTATGACGCCTTCCTCGATACCGAAGACGAGGCCATCGAGCCCGGTGAAGCGGTCCAATCCTGTATCGCACAGGCGATTCCGGATCGCGATTTCTTGCTCCTGATCGACTCTCCGGACGCCGCGGATTCCGAATGGGTGAGAAAAGAGGTGACGATCGCCCTGGAGAATCGGGTCGCGCTTTTCAGCGTGCGGATCGGTGGCACCAATGGTTTTCCCCAGGTCCGGGGGTTGGCGGGTATTGAATGGCACGATGACGAGGATTCCAACCTCCGCACGCTGGAACGCTACATCGCTTCGACACTTGCCGCGCGCCGGTCCTTCGACCGCCGTCTGAAGCAGACGCTCGCCAAGCTCGAACTCATGGTTCCACTGCAGATCGAGGACCAGGGGAAACGCCGGTTGCTGCTACGCATCGGTGAGGCCCCGCGCGCCGTCCATTGTCTGCTGGAGTTCGAGGATGCTAACTATGATCTAATGCGACTCTATCGCCTCTCGCGCGGCTGCGCTACTCTGGGGGGCCAGATCGATCACGGTGTGCTCGTCCATCGCGGCCGCCCGCTCTCCGATGAAGAGTGCGCAGCGGTGGATTGGGCGCGGGGGACCGAACCGCTGCAAATCCTGGCGTTGGACCAAGTCGCGAGTCACCTGGCGAACTTAGTCCAGCCGGTTACCTGACAACCAAGCCCATGTCGAGCCCACTACCCGACCGCTCACACACCCCGGTACTACTCTCCGCGAGCATTCCGGACGAGATTGCCGGTACCCCCAACGCCCAGCGTATCTACGGCTATGTCACCGTACTTGTGCGCTCACTGCTCGGTGCGGGCATACCCCTTATCTTCGGTGGCCACCCAACCATTACGCCCTTGGTGCACCGGGCCGCCAAGGCACTCGGCGATCGCAAGCCGTCCATCAGCCTCTACCAGCTCGAGCGCTTTCGCGGGCAGGAACCCCCGGAGACCGCCGATAACGCCGTCTTCGATGATACCCACTGGCTCGGCGACCCTAACCTCGACATCGAGGCAGATCTGGTCCAACTGCGCGACCCCATGACCGCTCAGGCCCAAGCCGCCGTCTTCATCGGGGGCAAGACCACCGGCTTCAGCGGCGGGAAACCCGGCATCCGCGATGAATACGAGCGTTTCCGCACGCACCATCCTGACGGTCCAGCCTATCTCATCGGCCGACTGGGCGGTGAGACCATCCGGCTGATCGCCGAGGCCACTGCAGGCATCGACCTGGAGCACAATGGCCTGACGCCGGAGGCGCGGCGCGAGGTCCACACATCGGACGACGAGAGCCTCGTGGCTGCGCTCATCGTCCAGGACCTGCGGCAACGGCTGGGGAAAGACCGGGTAGAGGCATAGGCTTGCTGGGAGCTACGCCGCTTCCGGACCGATCCACCATCCCCGATTGCAGAGGGAGGACCTACTGTGACCACCCCCATCAGCGAGAAGCACCTCGATCTGCTGCAAGGGGTCATCAACCGGATGGCCGGTAATTCCTTCCTGCTCAAGGGCTGGAATGTCACTCTCGTGGCAGCGCTTCTGGCCGTAGCCGCCGATGAGCTGGAACCCTTGCAGGTCAGTGTAGCACTGCTGCCCGTCTTGGCCTTGTGGGGACTCGACGGTTACTTCCTGGCCTAGGAGCGCCTGTTTCGGGGGCTCTACCAACGGGTCATCACCGGCGACGACACGCCGGCCCCCTATTCGATGCGGACCGAACTCTTGACCCCGGCCTTGTGGTGGGAGACCACAAGGAGCCTGACTTTGCGCTATTTCCACGGCACCCTGCTGCTCGTCATCGTCTTGTTTCTGGGTCTCAGCCTCGTTCAGTGAGCGGACAGGCTCGATTGATCCCCAAAGAGAACCTGGGGCAACCAGGGGTGACAGTGCCGAATGCATCCGAACAACTTACCTTCATCAGCTACAACCGCAAAGACCGCGAACTCGTCACCGCCATCGATGCCCGGCTTCGGGAAGCGGGCATTGCCACCTTTCTGGACACTACCAATATCACAGCAGATAAGGGCACTTGGCCCGATGCCATTCACGATGCCCTCGAAAATTCCCCCAAGGCGGTTGTCTTCATCGGCCCTGGAGGAATCGGGGAAGTGCAAGACGTGGAGATACAGTGGCTATGGGCACGTTACGCGCAGGATCGCTCCGTACGCCTCATCTTCGCCCTTCTGCCCGGTGCGAGCTATTCCGGCGCGCCTCCCGAGTTACGCCGACTGTTTCCCGGCGTTGACCTGAAAGATTACCCCCAGCACCGTGATCTGACCCCCCTCATTCGCCAGCTTCGCGCCGATGCGCCTGCGCCGCCATCGTCGTTGGAGGACCCGTCCCCTCATGTCCAAGCCGGTCCTCTCCAACGGTTTTGGTTCCTCCACCAGGCCGCCAAACGGCTGCTGCGGGGCGATCTGCACCCACTGCCTTTTCCAGTGGAATCCGGCACAGGTTCCCGTTCCTGTTTCCTCCATCCTTTCCCGCTCGGTATCCGTGGGCCGGATCACCAGGTCATCGGCTCGCAATCGCTGCTGAAGTCCCTGCGGCGGTTGGCCCGGGCCGGACAGCGCGTCTTCGTCTTGGTAGGCGAGCCCGGCAGCGGCAAGACCATCGCCTTGGGACATCTGGCGGTAGGGCTCGCCGAGCGCCATATGCGCTGGTTCGGTCTTCGCGCCCCTTTTCCTATACTCATACGCGCAGGGGACCTCGATCCTGGCGCGATCCTGGCCGCGGAGTTCTCGGATCTAGACGCCCTGTGGCCACCCCGGCAACTCCTGGACGCCCCACCGGTGAGGCTCCTGCACCGGCTGCTCACCCGCAGGCGGGCCTGGCTCCTGGTGGATGGTCTGGACGAGCTGGGCAGTCCTGCACAGCAGGCCGGTCTTGCCGAGCAGCTCGCCCGGCTGGTATACGAGTCCGTGGACTCTCTGCTTCTCATTACCTGCCGTACCCCATTGCCGGTACTGAAAGAGCTACCTCCGCCCGCGACGCTCACCATGGTCCCCTTGCCCTTGAGCGACCGGGAGGGTTTTCGCCGTTGGCTGGTAGAGCGCGGCGCAGGGGAGGCCGAGATACCGGTCATGGAAGCCCCCCACCAGACCTGGCTCCGGACGCCCCTGGAGCTGACCCTCTGGGCCCGACTCGCCGCACGCGGTGCATTGCCGGTCGGGCTATACCGGGCCGACCTGTACGACCGCTACCTGCGGTGGATACTCAGACTGGACGTGGACCAGAGAGACCCCTCGGACGGGCAGGCACTCCTCTTGGGCCTCGCCAGCTTGGCCCATGGGCTGCATCAGGGAGCCGCGGAGCTGCCGCCGCTGCCGGAGGCACTCCGACCACCCCGCTCGCAGGGGATCCTCGAGGCCAGTGATGATGAGGAGGACGGACCCCGATGGCGATTTACCCACCCCTCTTTCCAGGAATATCTGGCCGCGGAGCATCTGCTGCATGTACAGGGCACCGACCTCGGCGCTTGGGTAAGCACGGTCTGGGCGCAACGGCCCGGCTGCTGGAGCCCGGTGGCCGTATTCATCACGGAACGCCTCAAGGGTCGACGCCGAGAGGCCATCCTGCAGACGATGGCCGAGGCCATCGAAACGGCCCGTGACCCGGAGGCGATCCACGGCCTGGCGCGTTGTCTCCTGATCCTGCCTTGGGAGGACAATCCCTCGGTGGTGGAGTTAGCACGCCACATCTGGATGGTCGCCGTGTCATCGCTGGCGTCGGCGCAGCCCACCGCCGACTGGCCGGAGCCGAGCAAGTGGCTATTGGCGGAGCCACGGCTGGGACCGGGCCTGCTGCTCGCCCTCACCCGGCCCGGTAGAGACTGGCACGACACCTTCTGGGTACGGGCCAGATCCGAGATGACAAGTGACGACCCGCTATGGAGGGCCTGGATCAGACTGGTCGCACGCCTTCCTCTTTGGCACCCGGCCCTGCCGGAAGTATTGGAACCGGAGACAATCCCGCCGCGCTGGCGCACCCAGGCGCTGTGTCTATTGGCGGAATGGGATCCGGGTCGGGCCTTGGCGCACCTAGAGACCATCCTGGAGGGGGATACGGATCGGGGCCAGCCGGAGGTCCTGTACGGCGATCTGGCCCTGTTGCTGGCGTTGGGCCCCGACCCCACCTGGCCGAGACTGGTCGCTGCCGCCGGGGAAGACGGCCGGGAAGCGACCGCTGGGCATCTGGTCAGGCTCGGCGCCTTACTACGGCCTTGGTGGGGCAGGCTACAGCTGCCGGCCAGTCGCGGCACGCCCAGGGTCCGGCGTTATCGACGGTTGGCCCAGGCACCCTTCCGGCGCGAGGCACGGGAGTTGGCACAGGTCCGTTGGGCTGAAGTCATGCGGGCTGGCGAGAGCCTAGGGATTCGCGGCTGGGATGATCTGGCACGGCTCGACCGGGGTGCCCTGGGGGAGGCCTGGGCCGAGGCGGCCGCGCCGGGGGCAGTGGAGGCCGCCGTCCTGGGCCGGTTACTGCTGAGGGATCTGCGGAACCAAGGCAGCGATGCGCCCTGGTCGGAGGCCGAACCCGATGCCCTCCGGGCCTGGGTCTGGCTGGGGTGGTGGCTGTGGGAAGCGGGTGCACCGGCGGTCACCGGCATGGTGGCCGAACAGGGATGGGCGGGCCTTGATCTGCCCGCACCGATCCAGGCGGTCTTGACACCTGCGATACTTGACCCCCGATCATCCATGGATGCCGGCGGGATCGACGCCTTCGTCGCCTGCGGCGATGATCGTCGGCGCCTGGAGCAGGCCGCCCACGCCAGTGCGCCGACGGCAGAGGCCTGCGCTCGCGCCGGCATCCTGCTGGCCGGTCCCGAGAGCGAGGCGGAATCCGCCGGTCTGCTCGACCTGTTGCTCGGTCTTCCTCTGCCGTAAGTCAGGTAGGTTGGGCTGTGCCCACCAATACCGTGCCTAGCTGGTGGGCACAGCCCACCCTACGGGTACTGGGTTTCGTTCCTCGACCCAGCCTACCGCCTGTTGCTCAGTCTCCCGCCGTCCCAAGCGCCTCGATCCAATCCGCGAGCCGATCCTGCCAGGCCTGATCCAGAGGCGGTTCCAGGGGTGGCTGGTCCTGCAAGGCCCGCCGCCAGGCATCCCGCGCCGCCTGCGGATTCCCCCGCGCCTGCTCCAGCAAGCCCAGAATGACCCGGATCTCGGGGTTCCAACCGTGCAGTGGCACCATGTACATGGGGATATCGTCGTCGGTGATCCCATGAACTAAGGAACGGCCTGCCAGCTGATCGATATAAAGCCATTTGCGAGTCTCTGCAACGGCCTGTCCCAGTCGGCGGGTGGCCGCTGGGTTGCCCTGGCGGCGCCCCTTAGCCGCCAGATAGGCATGGGCCAAGGCGGCATTGGAGTGACCATTTATATCACCAGGATATCTCTTATCACTACACTTGCCATCTCGCCACTCCCAGCGTCGATTGAGCCGGATAGCATCCTCAAACCGGCCGCAGAGCAGGAACCACCAATTGCTTAGATCATCAGCGGAGGCCTCGATCTCTTGGGTCAGGCGAGGCGTGCCTTGGTCGGTGGATAGCCACTGCCCGCAGATCCGCTCCCGCTCGGCAGGCGTCTTAGCAAACACCAGACTCGTCGGGTTATTTGTCCCAGCTTCCATATCCCGCTCCAGCTCACGCCGGGCCTCTGTCTTGTGACCAAGCCGCCGCAAGGCCGTTATGCGCCACCCAGAAACTACTTCGTAGCCGGAGTCCAGGTATTCCTGGAGCCGCCCAAGACGGAAATATGACCCCAGCAGGAAATTACGCTCCAGCTCGCCGGGGAGCGAATCTGCGACTGCTGCCTTGGATTTCAGGGCCTCTGCCATGACCACCAGCGCCTGGTGTCGATAAGACTCGAACAAGTAACGGCCGATCTCCTGCGCAAGCGGGGCGAGCCATTTGTCTTCCAGCGCGCCGGAGGTTATGGCCTCGATCTCCTGTTCCCCCTCCTTCCAGTGCCGTTCCACCAGCCGTGCCGTACCCCGGAGCAGATGAATGGCATCGTCCAGGTGCTCCCAGTCGGTGGTGGCAAAGTAATGGATCACTGCCTCTGCCAAGGCGTTTCGAAGCTTGTCACTGCATGTGGTCAGGTCGTTCTGTAGCTCGCCCTTGGCTACTGCAAGGCTGGCCTTGTCTCCGGATCGAGCCTCCACCAGCACCCGCAACAAGCGATGCAGGAATCGGTCGTGGTAGGGGTCCTCCGGATCCCAGGCAATACCCGGACTAGGAAGCAATAGCGCCATCAATGCCAGGGATATCCAACAGAGTCGGGCCGGGCTCATGGCGGCAGCTCCCGTTTCAGGCCGTAGCGGCGATAGAGCATGTCGGCCAGCAGCAAGGCGGCAAACAGGGCCATCAGCAACCAACGCAGATCTGTGCGGTCGGTTTCCTCCAGGGTTCGATCCTCCACCGCCAGCTCCGCCGGCCATTGGGGCTGGTCCTGGAAGGGGATGACCGATCCGCCGGTGAGTTCCGCCAGCTCCTCCAGGAGTTCCGAATCGGGTCCCTGGGCCAGGGTCAAGGGCTCCCGGATCGGGGCCAGTAGCCCGGGGATGACCTCGGCGGACTCTTCTATCGAAGCCCTGTCACCCTTCTCCCGCTTGCCCTCGGCGCGCAGCACGAGCTTCAAGCGATCGGCATCGACCGGGATGGAGATCCGGCCTTGCCAGGCGTTCTCGGCATCACGACCCAGGTCGTAGACCTTGGGCTCCGGCAATGCTGTGTCCTCTAGGTCCGCCCCGTCCTGCGGGTCTTCCTCTGGGGCGGTGGAGGGATCGGTCGGGACTTTCCCCGGCGTCGCCGGGCGGAGGCGCTGCACATCCACTTGAAAGGAGTCCAGATCCAGCCCATCCAGGGAATCCACCTGGGCGCGGATCTGGAGCGTCTCCGGTCCGGCCTTCCGCACCTGGAGCCGGATCAGATCCCGGGGCCGGTCCCGCCGGGTCCAGGCCATGGCCCGTCGCCAGGCCGTGCGAAAGCCCTCCCAGACAAAACGGGTCTCGGCCTCCAGCCCCCGGAAGGAGGAGATAAAGGCCACCACCCGCCCCCCGAAGGCGCCGCGGCGCACGGCGCCGGTCTCGTCCGTCTCCGGGCGCCGTACCAACATCCAGTTGCTCCAGAGTGCCAGATCCCGCACCGGGCCGAGCTGGGGCCGATGGCGAATGGACATGACGGTCTCCGCGCCCGCCTTCTCCGGGGTCACCGCATAGCCGGAGACCCTGGGTAGATGGGGTCCGGGATCGGGTAGCCCGGCGAAGAACAGGTGGGAGGGATTCAAACGGGGCCGTTTTCGCTCCTCCGCATAATCCACCATCCGGCGGGAGAGCCGCCCGAAGGGGATTTGGAACCGATCCAGATAAGCGGTTCCTCCTCCGGCCTCACTGATAGCCAACAAGTGCTTATATCCAGGTATGCCACTCCAATAGCGTTGCATGGCATCGGTGTCGGCCGCTTCCTCGTCCGCCGGGTTTTGGAGCTGCTCCAGGGGTGGCAGGGAGGTCTCTCCCCTCACCATGCCCAAGGCATTGAGTACGATGCCCTGAGCATCGAGCCAGTGTTTAGCGAGCCGGCGGGTGTGCTCCCGGCGAAAACGGCCCTGGTCGTCTACCCACCAGTGCTCGAGGCCCATGGGGTCCAGATCACGGGCATCCGCGATCAGCAGGACCCGCTGCTCGGGCCGCTCGTCCTGTTCGCGTCGGGCGCCCGTGGTGTGCAACTGGGTGGCATCCGATTGGGTGGCGTCCAGCCGGCGGTAGGCGGATTCCAGGGCGCCGTAGAGGGCGATGCCCTCGGGGGCCAGGCCGATTCGGGACCAGCGCTCGAACTCCCGGTCCAGCCGC
The DNA here is from genome assembly GCF_004359955.1 of Candidatus Thiosymbion oneisti. Taxonomy (NCBI): domain Bacteria; kingdom Pseudomonadati; phylum Pseudomonadota; class Gammaproteobacteria; order Chromatiales; family Chromatiaceae; genus Candidatus Thiosymbion; species Candidatus Thiosymbion oneisti. The sequence goes on along the minus strand of NZ_SMSC01000013.1, from coordinate 76,908 downwards.
TCCAGGGCGCCATCCAAGCGCGCCTTCAGGGCATCGCGCCCGACAAACCCGGTGAGAGGTATCAGCTCATGGGGCTCGTCGCTGTAGCCCAGGACCCCCACCCGGCTGCCGGCGGAGAGGGTGGTCACGGAATCCAGCAGATAACCGATGGCGCGCTCGAAGGTCGGTTGGTCATAGTAGAGACTGGCCGAGACGTCCAGGACCACCACCACGTCCATAGGGGGACCTCCCCCCGAGCCCTTAGGATGCAGCTCTACGGGCAGGAGCTCGGCCATGGGGGTAGCGGCATAGCCCTGGTGACCGAAGGTCTCCGCCCCGCCGATGACGACCAGCCCGCCGCCGGCCCGGACATAGTCCCGCAATCGGCCCAGTAGGGCATCGCGCCGCTCCGCATCCGCCGTCAGCCGGGCCGGCCCCAGGTCGTTGAAGACCACCAGATCATAATCCATGAAATCGACCCCCTCTTGCAGCGCCTCCGGGGCCTTTACCTCGCGCCGCCAGTCCCGGCTGTCGAAGAGGCCGGTGATGAATTCCGGTGGTCCATCGTCGCCCCCGTCCAACAGTAGGACCCGAGCCGGCGGGTAGAGACCGATGAAGCGGTTCACCAGCTCACTCCCCGTCGGGAACCGGGGCAGTGACTGCCTCGGCTTCTGCTGTTCGCGGGTAATCGCCAGGGTGAGCTGAATCAGGCCCTCGCGCTCCGGGGGACGGAGTTTGATGGAACGGCAGCGCAGGATGGGATCGCCGGAATGATCCGGTGCCAGGATGATGGCCCCCGGCCGTGGCGTGGCAGCCAGGCCACAGGACCATTGGGACTGGAACAGCAGCGGGATGGTACCCGCGTATAGGTGCAGATAGCCGATCGCCCCTTGCTCGGGCCGTTGCGCCTGTACCGAGATGCCCAGCCGGCTGTCCTCCCCCGGCCGGCGATTACGGGGCAGATCGATCAGGCTCAGCCGGGGCATTGGGGTCGCTTCCGGCCACCAGGCGGGATCGGCACCGACCGGGACCACGAACACCGGTCGCCGTGACCGGGCCGCAGCGGCCAGGATCGCCTCTCGGCGGGTCGCTTGCGGCCGCCCTTCCAGGGCGGGCCGGCCATCGGTGATCAAGAGCACCGGGTGGGCGTCGTGCTCGCCGCCCGCGGCAATTCGCGCCAATATCCCTTCCAGATCCGTGGATGTAGGCCCGAGGGCGGGTATCTGGGCCGCCCAATCGGTCTCCGCTTCCACCTGGATGCCGGCGCCCGCGAAGAGATGGAAGCGAGGCTCCAGGGCAGTGGGTAATGCTTCCTCCACCAGGGCCTCCACGAATGCCTCGATACGGGCCTGATAGGCATCCATATCGCCTCCCCGATCGGGGTCCACCAGGCTCTGGGAGACATCCACCAACACCTCCAGGGGGGCCGGGACCCGGCGCTCCACGGCTTGTTCCCAAACCCCGCCCGTAAGGTACAAGGCCAATACGGCCCCAATGGCACCCCCACGCAGCGCCAGGATCACGACCGCTCGGCGCCAATCGGATCCCCCCTTTGCGCCCGGTCGTAACCAGGGCCACAGGGGCGCCAGCCAGATGAAACCCAGGGTGGCCGCAACCGCCCAGGGCAGGAGCCAATGGATCGCCATGATGGGCTACCCGGCCTCCGTCTCCGGACGCCGCCCGCCGGCCATCCGCAGGGCCTAGAGGGATTCGGCGATCCCCAGGAGGACCAGGAGCCCGACCAACCAGCGCCAGACGGGTCGGGACCGGCTGCCGCTTGCGGCTAGGTCCCAATCCTGTTGCAGCCTGACCGGACGGGGCGCGAGCTCGGATTCGCGTTCGTCCAGCAGGCCCACACTCAAATGCTCTTTCCGGATGTCGCTGCGATACAGATAGTGGCCTGGAGCATCCAGCACCCAGCGTGCAGACGCCGTTTCGGACATCGGGGGAAACGGATCACCCTGGGTATCGAGGAGAGTCGGCTTGCCGCGCCCGGTACCGGCGTACATGGCCCCGGCCGGGAGATAACGGGTAGCGGAGGGACCCTCGCCGGTCATCCATTCCATGGCGTTCATGAGCAGGAACACCATGGACAGGCAATCGTCCTGGCGAAAGGTGCCCCCGCCGTGGCGGGTGCTGTCACAGTAAAAGTGGGCATCGAAGCCCAGGTAGAGATAGCGTTTGCCGGCCCGCTCGGCGGCATAAGCGGGTTTCATGACCGCCGGCGCTTGCCCACCCAGGCCCCGTATTGCGATCTGCGATTGGCTGAACAGGGGCATGAACCAATCCGCATCCGGTACCTCCCCCAGCCGGGGATGGTGCAACAACATCCCGTACAGGGGCTTGATATCCCGCATGATGGGGTTGTCATACCAGGCCGACTGCCATCGGACCTTATGGGGAGTCCGGTCATTGCCGGGGTTCGGGGCAATCACGATGGTATCCGTAGTAACGTCGCTCAGCCAGGGGGGATTGGGGCAACGGTCATGGATCACCAAATCCCAGTGGCCGCCGGGTCGCTGCTGTGGGTCGTCCACAATAACGCGCCGGATCTCGGGGTGGGGGGTGAGCCAGGGCCAGAGTGCACCACCGGGCTTGCACCGGATCAGCAGGACCTGGATCTCTCGGTCCCGGTGGGGAAATACCCAGAGCCCGTCGTCCAAGCCCAGGGCATCGTCCGGCGCCCGGACCGAGAGCCAGTGTGGGCCGCTCCCGACCAATCCCGCGCCGGTCAAGAGCCGTTCCAGCGAGAGACGCTTGGCCTCGCCCGGCGCCAGCGAGAAGGGTCCCATGACGGGGGACCCAACCCGGTCGGACATTTCGGATAGGGTGATAGTCACGGCATCCGCCGTCTCCGAGGAGAAGTTGCGCAGCACGAGTCGGTGGCGTGCGGGGGTGCTGAACAGGCCACCCGGCTCGATGACGGCGGTGATGTCGATCCATTCCAGGCCCCCATACTCGGATTGCGGCGCCAAGGGGTGGTCGGTGGCCAGGATGACACGGGTGACGCCATCCGCCTTGGCCTGGCCGAGGATCCCCTCCAAACGGGTCGCCAGGGTACCCCCATAGGCACGGGGGGTGGTGGATGCCAACTCCCGTTCGAGCTCTCCGGCCTCCGCTATCCCCTCCAGGGCGCTGTTCGGTCCCCACAGGAGCTGCAAGCGGACCTCCCCGCCCGTCACCAATTGCGCGCGGCCCGCTGTGAGCAGCGCGCGGCGCGCATGCTCGAAACGGCTCTTACCGTCCGCGGCGACGGCCTGCATGCTGGCGGAGTCGTCCAGGACCAGCAGCACCCGTTCGGTCGGGAGCGGCAACACGGGTCCCAAGGCGATGACGGCGCCCACCAGCAGCAGCAAGGCATAGATCCAGCGCTCGCGCGTCACTTCCAGCTCCCACCTGGGCAGCCATTCGCGCCTTACCAGGTCGCGGAAGTAGAGCAGGCTGGCCAGGGTCCGGTCCCGTTTGAAGACACGGAGCTTGAGGAAGGCCAGGGGTGGCAGCAAAAGCAGGGGCCAGGCCCAGAGGTTCTCGAAGCTCATCGCCGTCTCCGCCGCGGGCCCAAGACGTCCAGCAGGGTAATGGTCTGCTCCACTCGATTCCGTACCGGTATTCCTCCCGCCCCGACGAAGCGTTGGAAGGCGGCGCCCTGCTGCCGGGCGGCGGTGGCCAGCAGGGTGTGGTGGCATTCGCAGATGTTCTGGTAGTCGCGCTCGATGCCCCGGCTCCAGCCCAAGCGCAGGCGTATGCCGGTCTCCGCATCCACCACGAAGCGCGCCTCCTTGACCAGGTCGTCCACATGCAGCTGTAACAGCAGCAGCCTGAAACGTTCACCGGCGAAGGCCCGGGATGTCCTAGCCACCGGCTCTACGGCGAGCCGGAGACGCCGGCGGGCCATATCCGAAAGCCGGCCGCAGGCCTGCGGGAAGGATCGGGACTGCTCGGTAGCCAGTACCTGGGGGATGTCCACCAGGAAATCCGACAGCACGACCACGACCGCCCCCTGGTGCCGCCAGCGGTGGGCCAGCCCGGGCAGCAGCCCCAGGTCCGTTGCGCCCGCTGCCCGCAGGCCGGTGAGCAGGCTTGGGGCCTGGGTCCGCAGCTCTCGCGTGCTGCGCCAGGTCCTGGTCTCGCCCAAGGACGCCGAGAAGGGCACCAAGCGGACATGATAGCCGCTGCGCAGACCCGTGAACGCCAAGGCCAGGACCAGGTCGAGGGCGAGTGTCCATCTGGCGGCCAGGTCCGGATGGGCCATGGAAGCGCTGGTATCCAGCACCAGACAGAGATCGGGGTGGTGCTCCGAATGATGAATCCGGGTGTAGGTCCTGCGGGTGCGTCCGTAGACCCGCCAATCGAGGCGCCGGACATCGCCGCCCGGAGTATAGGGCCGATGGTGCTTGAACTCCAGGCTGGCCCCATCTCGGGCCCCGACGAGTCCGGCCCCCGTCAGGCCACGGGGGGGATACCAGTGGGCCGGAAACGTCAGACCCTGGAGTCGGCGATAAAAATCGGGTCCGTAACGCCGTAGGAGGCTGGCGTACGGGTCCCCGTCCCGGTGTCGGTTCATGACCATATCTCGGTAGGGATCGGGATGCCGGGTACTAGGTCGTGTTGACATTTAGAAGGTCCGCACAGCGGACCCTACAGTCAGTCAAGCAGTTAGGGTAGGGTCCGCTGTGCGGACCGCTTGCGCATTGCGGCTACCTAACATATGAAAAACAAACGATTAGGGTTAAATGTCAACAGCCCCTAGTACACAATTTCAAACGATATTGCATATGTAGGGAACGCCCTCTGTGGCGTTCCGAACAGTTTTCGGAACGGCACGGAGGCCGTTCCCTACAGCAAAATCATGCGAAATGGGGTACTAGGCCTCCTGCTTTACCTTGTCGATGGCCGTGGAGATCAGCTCGTCCGGATGGACACCGTCGGCGGTGGCGTGGTGATTGAGTACCAGGCGGTGGCGGAGAGCTGCATGGGCCGAGCAGATCACGTCCTCACGGTCGATGGTGGGGCGGCCCGGATTCGCGATGAGCGCCCGGGTCTTGGCGGCCAGCAACAGGGTTTGGGCGGCCCTGGGGCTGGGCCCGTACTCGATGTACTGGACCCGATCCCCGGCACCGGGCGACGACGTGGGCAGAGACCGGCCATCAAGATCGCCGGGGTGCAGGGCTAGGACGAGCTTGACGGCAAACTCGGTGGTGCTGGGGTTGCTCTCGACCTGGCGGGGCAGGCGTTGTAACGCCTCGATCCCCTGAAAATCGATCCCCGCCACGGGCTGTGGGTGCGCGGGCTCTTCGGGTTCCGGGTCCGTAGTGAGCTGCACGATCTCGGTCAGCAGCCTCTGGTCCGGATAGGGGATCATGAGCTTGAAGAAGAACCGGTCCAGCTGGGCCTCGGGCAGGGGATAGGTCCCCTCCTGCTCGATGGGATTCTCGGTCGCTAGGACATGGAAGATGCCCGGCTCCTCGGGATCCCACTCCTGTTCGGTGCCATCATAGTCACGGCCGGGACGATACTGTCGGCGATCCACCGTGATCTGGCGCTCGGCCATGACCTCGAGCAAGGCGGACTGGGTCTTGGGACTCGCCCCGTTGATCTCGTCGGCCAACAGGATGTTGGCGAACGCAGGGCCCGGCTGGAAGCGGGGATGGAGCCGCCCCTGCCCGTCCGGCTCGAGGATCTGGGTGCCCGTGATGTCCGAGGGCATCAGATCCGGGGTGAACTGGATGCGCCCGAAGCGCAGACCCAGGGCGATACCCACGCTGCGCACCAGGGTGGTCTTGCCCACGCCCGGCGGTCCCTCCAGGAGCACATGGCCGCCCGCGAAGAGGGCCAGCAGCAGCTCTTCGATAAAGTCCTCCTGATCGTCCGGTGCCAAGACCGCCTTGCGGACCTCCGCGAGCACGCTAGTGAATGTCTTGGAAAAGAGGACCGCGTCCTCTGTCGTGATGGTCATCAGGCTTCACCTCCATACGCCTCGGTAGCGGGGCGGCACTAGCTGACGGGGCAGGAATCGGATCTGACCGATGGTCGTGGCGGTTGTCGGCAAGGCCCCGCTATCCTCTGTAACCGCTACGGCCTGCCGGGGGTAGTCCCAGTCCCGCTCCGGGACCCCACTATAGTAGTCCTCCGGCGACCCCTTGTCGTCCAAGCCGCCAATGGAGCTGATGTCCTCCAACTTGTGGCTTTGCTGTTCCGGCACTAGGTGCTCGCTGATATCCAGCCCTACCGGAGCACCGGCCGGGCTACGAAAGGCAAAGCCTCCGGGGACGGCAAGGGGTGGGGCCATGCGCACTAAGCGCAGGGGTGCCTCCGAGCTGAACTCGGGTACCCGCAAGATCTCGGCCGGCGGTGGGGGGAGCCAGTGCATGACGGCAACAAGGGCCAGCAGCAACAAGATGGAGGCGGCGGCCCGGAGCGCATCCCGACGCAGGGGTACGACGCAGCGGGGGACCAGCTGTCGGGTTTCGTGCTCCATCCGCGCCCGCAGAAAATCCCCGTTTCCCTGGTGCCGATAGGCATAGGCCAAATAGGATTCGTGCAGCCCCCGGGTGCCCAGGGTGCGGTCCAATCGTTGAGCGATGTTGCCGGTACCGGGAATCCGGCGCCACAGGACCCCCAAACAGGTGAGAACCAAAAGGCCAATGCCCGACCACCACAAGCCGGAGCTTACCCCGGTGTAAGGGTAGAGGGCACGATACCACTCCGGAAACAGCCACCAGGTGATGATCAGAAACAGCAAGACCGCGACGACCAGGATGGCGAGCGCCAGGCCACTGCGATGAGCGAATTGCAGCCCGACTCGCATCGTCAACCGCCGGGCCTGAACACAGAGGCGTTCTTTGAACGCCGAGGAGAGCTCGGTGCGGCCACGGTCGGTACGGACGGCTCGGCGGTAAATGGCCAGGGCGACTGCCGGGAGGCCCAAACAGGCAAGGAAGAAGGCCATCATCAACGGTATACCTGGCTCGGGCAGCAGGAAATCCCCGCGGGTCCGTTTGGCGAGGCGCTGGACCAGGGCCCCCGCCATCCTCCGGTATTCCAGGCCCGCCTGGCGGTCACCGAGCTGGTAGGCCATGCGCTCCAATGCGTATAGGACCCGGAGTCGGTCTCGGTCTTGGTCCAACCGACGGAATATCTCTTCCAACTCTTGGAGTCGTTTGTAAGCCCAACCATAGCGATAAGAAACCAAATTGATGCTGTAGACCCGTTTCAGCAGCATACTATAAAGGGTGAGTCCGTCCGCATCGTCCTCCACCGTCCCGCCGAACCTGCGCAGTCGATCATTGATGTCCTGAACATTATCGAATCCATAGGCCGCCCATTGGGCGACCGCCAACGCCAGCTCGAAAAGTATACGGCCTGGGGTGTTCTCGTCACCGGCCAGGGGGATCAGGACCTCGAGCTGCTCGATGAGTTTCTGGTTGAGCCTGCCGGCGTCGAACAGCATGTAGGTAACGAGCTCGGCCATATGTCCCATCGCGAGCTCTTCCAAGCGTGCGGGCTGGTCCTCGACTGCGGTAACGATCCCCTGCATCGCGACCAGGGCCTCCAGCAGATCCCGGAGCCTCTTGGCAACGGCGAGGTCCGGGTCCGCCTCCAATGCCTGGCGAGTGAGATCGAGTGCGGTTTCATAATCACCGTCCAGGGCTTGGAGATTTGCCTGGAGGACGAGGGCGAGTGGCGGTGGATTTGGACCGGAGAGGGCGTCCAAGAGCTCCTTGGCCCGTTGCGGGTCTCCCGCCTGGTAATACATCCGGGCCAGGGCATAGCGGGCCAAATCCGGGACCAATGGACCCTCATAGCCGTCTTGCAGTGCCGGCTCCAGATATTCCCTGGCTGCGTCCACTCGGTCGGCCCATACCGCGGTAATGGCTAGCCATCGATAGAGGTCCGCGTTCAGGGAATGGGTCGGCAGGAAGGACCGAAAGAACCCATAGGCCTCGACGGTCCGGCCGTCGACTAAGAATTCTTTGCCGGCAGCGAGGATTTCGGCCGCCGGATCCACGGCAGGCTGCGCCGAACCTACCGGAATCCACAACAGCAAGGCAGCGATGATTCCCGATATTCGGCTTAGACGCATCAACACCCCGGTCCGTTCTGATACCCTCCAAACCTAGTTGTAAATTTTCAAAGTTCTTGAATCTCCATGCAACCCGCCTTCCATGTCTTTAATCTTTTAACGCAGCCTTCGGTTGGAGTGTGGGCAGATACAAATTGCGCGCTGCGCGCTGATTGTAGAAACCTTCCTGTGATCGTTTTCTCTGTGTCCTCAGCGTCTTATGCGCTTCAAGGGGGCGTTCTCAATTGACAAATTATTATATAATTCAAACAATTTGTAGGCTATTGTGGGTAACCTACTGCTGCCCTGTATGATCTTGCGTGACGACCAATGGGAGCGGATCGCCTCGTTGCTCTCGGGTAAAGCTGGTGACCATGGGGTCACCGCACGCGACAATCGCTTATTCTTGGAAGCAGTGCTCTGGATTCTGCGGACCGGCTCCCCGTGGCGTGATCTACCGCCGGAATTTGGCTATTGGCATCGCGTTTATGTGCGCTATAACCGCTGGGCTCACCAAGACCGGTGGGAAGCCATTTTCACCGCCCTCTCTCAAGACCCGGATTTGGACTATTTGATGGTTGACGGCAGCATTATCCGGGTTCATCAACAGGGTGCGCCTCAAAAAAACAGCAGACCAGTGAGGCCGTTGGCATCTCGCGCGGTGGCTTGAGCACCAAAATTCATCTGGCCGCCGATGCCTTGGGTAATCCGGTGCGGTTTCTCATGACGGGCGGTCAAGCCTCGGAATGTGGATCGGCCAATGCCTTGATTGAAGGATTGAGTGCGGCCTATGTGTTGGCCGAAAGGCTATGACCGCGATCAATTCATTACCGTGATCCGGGCGCAGAACGCCGACCCGGTTATTCCATCCAGGCGGAACCGGAAAGCGCAGCGTGCGTACGATAAGACCTTGTACAAAGAACGAAACCTCGTGGAGCGATTGTTTCACAAAGCTGAAGCAGTTTCGAAGGGTGGCAACACGTTACCAGCGACTCGCCAGAAATTATCGGGCGATGTTGTACCTGGCGTCTGCCATGATTTGGCTCAATTGAGAACGCCCCCTAGGCTTCAGGACAACGCTCGCGTAGGCAGCATTGGGCGCACAGTGGTCGGGTGCGGCGGCATATGGTCTTGCCGTGTCGCACGATAAGGGCGTGGTACTCGTTGAACAAGGGAACGTCCTTGCCGAGGGCTGTCTCGAAACCCTGGCGGATGGCCTCATAGCCTGGGTTCCCGGTCAGCACGCCGAGCCGCTCGAAGATGCGGCCGGTGTAGGCGTCCACGACGAAGACCGGACGCTCGAAGGCATAGAGGAGCATATCGTCCGCCGTTTCGGGGCCGATGCCGTGGATGTCCAGCAGCCAGCGGCGCAGTTCTTCGGTTGCCAAGGCCCGCAAGCCGTCCAACCCGCCCGCCTCCAGATAGGCGCGGCAGAAATTCCGCAGCCGCTTGGACTTGACGTTGAAGTAACCGACCGGCCGCAGGCATTCGGCCAGCTCGTCGCCCGGCAGGGAGAGGATCGCCTGGGCCTGGAGTGGGATGCGGTCGCACAGCCGTTCCAGGCCCCACTCCACATTGGTCCAGGTGGTGTTCTGGGTGAGGATGGCGCCGACCATGACCTCGAACGGCGAGTCGCCCGGCCACCAGTGTTGAGGACCATACTGCGCCAGCAACAACCGGTAGACCGCGCCTAGCCGCTCGGTGTCGAGTGCCGGCATCCGCTCCGGGCCGGGGTGAGCGCCGGTAATTTTCTTTTCGATCAAGGTTCCTGATACCAGGGTGACGAGGGCGGCGGTAGGCACAGCCCACCCGACAAGGCCATGTTTTTCACGCTCGTTCCCAGGCTCCAGCGTTTCTAGTACGCCGTTTCCTGCTGCATTTGGGGGGACGGCCTCGTCGATTCGTTCCGCAGACCGTTCGGAACGCCACGGAGGGGCGTTCCGTAAAATCATGTGAAACGGGGTACTAAACTTTCCGGTAAGGAATGCAGTTGTGGCCGCTCCAGCGGCCAAGGTTTCATGACGCGGATTTTGGGCTCGCCGCCGTCCAAAGATGCGGTTGCCTGTCTTGTCCGCAGGGGCCAGTAGGCAGAAGCTCACCGCATCCTTCGGGCTTTTGCCCAACCACGGGCTGTTATTAAGGCAGTCCGGGTCAGATGAGCATGGGAATAAGGCATTTTTTTATCCGAAGATTACACAGACTTTAAGATTAGTCCGTTTTCATCTGGCAAATCTGCGTAATCTGCGGATCCAGATAGAATCAGATCCCGCAACCAATGCCATAACAGGACCGCACCCGGGCAGGCCTTTTGAGGCTTAACTTAATGGTATTGAGGCTCTAGCGTGGGAATGCAGTTGTGGCCGCTCCAGCGGCCAAGGTTTCATGACGCGGATTTTGGGCTCGCCGCCGTCCAAAGATGCGGTTGCCTGTCTTGTCCCTGTTGTCTCTGAGGCAGTAGGCAAGCGCTCACCGCACCATCGATGCGGTTCGCGCCGGTCGCTCCGCGCCCGGCGCTCACCACATCCTACCGGCTTTGCCCAACCTACGGGCTGTGGAGCAGTCCGGGCCGGATTGAGCATGGGAATAAGGCATTTTTTTATCCACAGATTACACAGACTTTCGCAGATTAGTCCGTTTTTCATCTGTGGAAATCTGCGTAATCTGCGGATTAAATTAAGTCAGATCCCGCAACCAATGCCACATAACCCAGGACCGCACCCGGGCAGGCACAGCATGGCTCGTTCCCAGGCTCCAGCGTGGGAATGCCGTCTCGTCCGCTCCCGCGGACTCAGCTCAGAGGCTTAAGTTACGGTGTTGTCGAAACAGCTCGCGGCTCTGCAAGGGCCGCGTGCCGAGATAGGGTGCGAGCAGGCGCCGGGTCAGCAGCTTAGCCGTCTTGGCCGCCGGTCCGCTCAGGGGTTCGCCGGCCGCCAAACCCAGGAGGAGCTCGCCTGCCAGGGCGTACCGCCCGTCTCCGGTGCCTGCGGCACGTAGGCCCGATTCCTGCTCATAGACATAGTAACGTCCCGGCGCCACCGGTCGACCGCTCCCGGCCTCTCGGTCGAGCTCCACCGCATAGCCGATCTCCCGCAATAGTCGCAGCTCGAAGTGCCGCAATACCGTCTCCACATCCTCCCCGGCCGCCAGCGCAGTGAGGGCCGCGGCGTAAAAGGCGAACAGGTTTTCATGGGCATCGCCCCGCCGCAGCAACCGGACCAGGAGCTCGTTGAGATAGAACCCGCAATACAGGAGCTTGCCCGGCAGCTCGGCCGCAGGCCCGGCCGCCTCGTACCGTATCAGTGTTTTGACCTCGCCCCGCCCGCTCCAGCTCAACCACAGGGGTCGGAAGGGTTGCAGTATCTCACCGCCGGCGGGGCGGCCCCGGCGGTGTTGTCTGGCGCCCTTGGCGAGGACGGCTTGCCGGCCATGGACGGCCGAGAAGATGTCCAGGATCAAACTGGTGTTGCTGAAGTTGCGCCGGTGGAGCACGAAACAGCGTTGCAGATGATCGCGCGCGGCCTGGTCCGAGCGACTAGCCATATGCACCCGTTACCGGTCCGGGTAGCCCAGACCCGCCAGCGCTGCCGCATCGCTCGACCAGCGCTGCTTGACCTTTACCCAGACATCCAGGTGCACCGGGCAGCCGAACAGTACCTGCATCCGTAAACGCGCCTGCCTCGCCGCTAGCTTGAGGGACTCGCCCTGCTTGCCGATAACGATCGCCTTCTGCCCCGGCCGCTCCACCCAGATCAGGGCCCTGATCCGATAGCGCCCGCTCTGGTCCTCGAAACGCTCGATCTGGACGGTGGCACGATAGGGGAGCTCGTCCCCGTAACGCCGCATGAGCTGCTCGCGCAAGAGCTCGGCGGCAAAGAAACGCTCGGGGCGGTCCGTGAGCTGATCGGACGCAAAGACGGCCGCCCCCGCCGGCAGTGATTCCATCACCAGTCCTGCGAGCCGATTGACCTGATCGCCGGTGGCGGCGGAGACCGGGACCAGTGCCGAAAAGGCATGGCGTGCCGAGAGCTCCCGGAGGTAGGGCAAGAGACGCGATTTGTCCCTGACCCGATCGATCTTGTTGATCACCGCGATGGCAGATACTCCGGCAGCGACGACCGTGCCCAGGGCCTTGGCGTCCTCCGCCGTGAAATGCAGGGCCTCGACCAGGAACAGGACCAGATCGACATCCCTGATCGCGGCGCGGGCGGTCCGGTTGAGATAGCGGTTCAGGGCGCTACGGCCCCGTTCGTGGATGCCGGGGGTGTCGACATAGATCGCCTGCGATTGCCTTTGAGTCTTGATGCCTAAGATCGCATGCCGGGTGGTCTGCGCCTTGTCCGAGGTGATCGCCAGCTGGTGACCGAGCAGCCGATTGAGGAGGGTGGACTTGCCCACATTGGGCCGGCCCACGATGGCTACGAAGCCACAACGCGTAACCCCCATCTCGGCGGTCGGGTCTTGGCCTGCCGCAGATGCCGGGGAGATGGTCAGATTGTCAGACATCATTCCGTTTCCGCCCCGCAACGGCCCATGGACGGGCTTTTGCGACACCCTCGGAGGGAGAGGAATGCAGCGCGTGGTGTGCCCAACTCACTAACTAGTGGCGATGTTTCCATTTAAACTCTAACCATTACCCATGGCCGCAAAACGCGCCGCCCCGAACAGCGGCGCCCGCTGTTCGAGGATGACTTTGACTGGCATGCGCCGCATCAGCTCGGTCATGGGGCCCTTGTCGAAAAATGCCTCGAGGAAGGGGCCCCGGCGCAGCAGATCGAGATTCTTCGGGGCGATGCCGCCACCTAGATAGACACCCCCGACGGCCATATGCTTGAGGGCCAGGTTACCCGCCTCGCGGCCATAGAAGTCCATGAAGCGCTGCATGGTCTCGGCACAGACGGGACAAGACCCATCCGCGGCCGCGGCCGCAATGGCCGCCGGCTTATCCTCGACCGCCACCTCCCGCATAGGGTCCGAGCCACCGGCGCCATGCCGTTCCCGCAAAAAGTCGTAGCTGTCCGCGATCCCCATCCCGGAGACCACACGCTCCCAGCTCACATAGCCGTAACGCCCCTGGAGCCTGAGTAACAGCGCCAACTCCCAATCGTCGCGGGGGGCAAAATCCGCGTGGCCGCCCTGGGTTGCGAATGGCCTGTGGCGGGTCCCGTCCCAGTACATACCTGCCTCCCCCAGTCCGGTCCCGGCTGCCGCCACGCAGGCATTGCCTACCGGGTTCGGCTCACCCGGATGGAGTACCTCGAGGTCGGCGGGACCCAGGGTGGCGATACCCCAGGCCGTGGCCTCCAGGTCATTGAGCAGGTGCACCGCGCGCAGACTCAATGTGCGTTCGAGGTGGCGGGCACTCGGGGCCCAAGGGAGATTGGTGATCTCGCTGCGGTCGTCCTGTACCGGTCCGGCCACGGCAAAGGCCGCGGTCTCGCAAGTCCTGCCCGTCTCCGCGAAAAAGCGGGCGACGACCGCCTCCAGGGAGGCGAAATCATGGCTCGCATAACGCCGCTCATCGCTCAGACGGATGGCACCGGCATCCGTCTCGGCAATCGCCAGGACGGTCTTGGTACCGCCGATATCCCCCACCAATATCTGCATGGCTTCAGCCTCCAGCCTTGATCTAAGCAATCCTGAATTATTTGGCGTCGTCGGGAGGGAAAAGATCCCTCCTGCGTCGGGACAGGGTTTGACGTGTTGCGTTCGACGCATAACGGTTTGTCGATCTCCTTCGGTGTTCGTGCCGGCGTCTTAACGCAACCTACACTCACAATAATCCCCCGCGCGGCCTGCTCGCACGGACCTCGCGTTAAGTGTAGATAGGCGGGTTGAAGGCGAAGGGACTCCCGCGCTCGGTAGCGCGGGAGCATGCGGATACTACTTGTCGGAGCTAGACGCGGGGGTTGCCGGTGCCGGTGCGGTGACGGCGGGATAGCCGAGATAGGGGATGCCGCCCCAGTATGGATGGCCCCAGGCTCCATAGTAGGGGTAGCCCCAGCCTCCATAACGGGGATAACCCCAACCTCCGTAGTAGGGGTGGCCCCAGCCGCCGTAATAGGGATGGCCCCAGCCGCCGTAGTAGGGATGGCCCCAGCCGTAATAGGGGTAGTCCCAGCCCCACGGGCTGCCGCCCCATCCACGCATTGCATTGAAGGGACCGAAGAAAGCCTCGGCCGAGAAGGTGGTCAGGGCCGTAGTGCCGGCAACGGCGGCGGCCAGTACCAAGCGCTTGTTTCGGATCATCTGTTTCCTCCCAATCATCTCGTCGAGTGCGGACCCGAACCATTAGTGGTCCGCTCAAGCTAAAAGATTACTGCGGCTACGGGGCTCTGTATAGAGGCAAATCAAATTTCGCTTATCTGTGAGATGCTGATGCTTGCGCAAAATCGGCAAACTGATGCGTCAGTCTCCACCGCAGAAAAAGTAAAAAAATCCCCCTTAGAAAGGGGGGCTTTGGTCTAACCCCTAGAAGGGGATAAATGTGCCTTGCCTCCAGAGGAGGCAAGGTCTGGCTGTCCCCAGGATAGAGCGAGGTCGGCTAGAACTTCAGCCTACCCTGCTCCACGAGGTGTTCCCGTTTCGCTTGGTACTGGACATAAGCCCGGATCTTCTCTGCATCGAGTCCGACCGTGTCGGCGCAGTAGCCCTTGACCCAAAAGTGATTACCCCAATAGGGCTTACGTTTTAAGTGCTGAAACCGGTTGAAGATCCGAATCGCCGTTCGACCCTTCACCGTCCCGACATAATCCGATACCGAAATCTTTCCTCAGTTCGAGACTGTGGGGACAGCTCAAACTTAGGAGTACCATTGAGTCGTGCTATCGGCAAAGCCTCAGCACTCTGACCACGTCCAGAGGACGTGGATTTCTACATCGCATTAAAAAGTGGATGAGTCGTCGATGGGTGCAGCTCATCCTTATACTATAGGCGACTGGCGACTGGCGACTGGCGACTGGCGACTGGAAGCTGGAAGCAATTTGTCCGTCGGTAGGAAAATTGATACGTGCTTGTCTTACGACTGTCATAAATCACGTTGACCCTCTAAGAAAATCTCCTATACTATGTTGCACTGCACAAATGGGGGGCGGTTTCTATGCCGGTGTACGACTACACCATCCGGGTTCCGGGCGGTCGCGGTGGTTGTGCCCTGATCGGCTTCAGCCGGTTAAAGTGTTGGCATGCATCGTGCACTAGGTGATCGATCCGATGGGTTTCGAGTGAGCCCGCGGGAATCTGTATGAACAGCTCGCATCAACCTGAAAGCCGCGGGGAAGCGTCGGCGGACGAGCCGGTGCCCGAGGCCGATAAGGAGCAGGAAACACAGCCGCAAGGTCGCCGCGAGATTGGCGGTCCGCCGGGGCTGGAACCCACCCGCTATGGGGACTGGGAGAAGGCGGGCCGCTGCATCGATTTTTGATGGGATCCCCCGCGGCATTCCTGCCAGGTTGTTGACATCCATCCGAGTGCGGGCGAGTGGGAGGAATTTTTCGTGCTGATCGTGCTGATCAGGCGCGGCGAGGAAGCGTAGGGTGGGCTGTGCCCACCAGGTAGGCGCAGTATTGGTGGGCACAGCCCACCCGACGGGTTCTGTTCACCGAGCCGCAACTTAAAATCACCCGGCAATGGGCCACAATCGGACCTGAACACGATGAATGTCAGTAGCCCCTAATCCCCTTTCAGATTCGTCAATGTGATAGGCACGAGGTAAGGCGTATGGGTAACACCGACCGACCGCTCTCTCCGCATCTGCAAGTTTACAAACCGCAGCTCACCGCGGTTCTTTCCATTCTCCACCGCGCCACCGGCGTGTTCTTAAGCATAGGTTCCCTGTTGTTGGTCTGTTGGCTGGCGGCCCTGGCGAAGGGGCCCGAGAGCTATGCGACGGTGCAGGGACTTCTCGGTTCCGGAATCGGACGCACGCTCCTGTTGGCTTGGGTATTCGCGCTCTTCTATCACCTGTGCAACGGCATGCGTCATCTGTTCTGGGATATGGGACTCGGGTTCGATATGGACACGGTCTACGCCTCCGGGAGGTTTGTAGTCGTGGTGGCGATCACCCTGACCTTGATTACCTTCGCCATGGCCTATGCGATCCGGGGAGGTCTCCTATGAACATGCGTGCGCCATTGGCACGGGTGCGTGGGCACGGCTCGGCGAAGTCGGGGGCCCACCACTGGTGGGCGCAACGGCTGTCGGCCATCGCCCTGGTCCCGCTCTTTCTGTGGTTCGTCGCGTCCTTGACCGTCATCGCAACGGCCGACTATGCAACGGCCGCGAAATGGGTCGGTTCCCCCTATAACAGCGCGCTGCTGATCCTGCTGATCGGGGCCCTGTTCTATCACGCCCAGTTGGGGATGCAGGTGGTCTTCGAGGACTACATCTCCACCCCCTGGTTACAGGTAGCGAGCATTATCCTGGTTAGATTCCTGGCCCTGTTGTTGGCCGTCGTTGCAATCGTCGCGGTTCTGCGCATCGCCTGGGGGGGGTAAACCATCATGTCAGAAGCTTATCAGATCGTCGATCACGCCTATGATGTGGTGGTAGTCGGCGCCGGCGGTGCGGGTCTCAGGGCAACCTTCGGTGCTGCCGCCAAGGGCCTGACCACGGCCTGCATCACCAAGGTGTTTCCCACCCGGAGCCACACGGTGGCCGCCCAAGGGGGGATGAGCGCCGCCCTCGGCAACATGGGGGAGGATGACTGGCGCTGGCACATGTACGATACGGTCAAGGGCTCGGATTGGCTGGGGGATCAGGATGCCATCGAGTATATGTGTCGCGCGGCCATCCCCGCCGTCATCGAGCTGGAGCACTATGGCGTGCCCTTCTCGCGCACCGATGAAGGCAAGATCTATCAACGCCCGTTCGGGGGGATGACCACCAACTACGGACAAGGCACCGCCCACCGCACCTGTGCCGCCGCCGACCGTACCGGGCACGCCATCCTCCATACACTCTATCAGCAGAGCCTGCAATTCAAGGCAGAATACTTCATCGAGTACTTCGCGCTGGATCTGATCATGGACGACGAGGGCGCCTGTCGCGGTGTCATGGCCTGGGACCTGGACTCCGGAACCCTGCATCGGTTCCGCGCCCATCAGGTGATTCTGGCCTCCGGCGGCTATGGCCGGGCCTACTTCTCCGCCACCTCGGCCCATACCTGCACCGGTGACGGCAACGCCATGGTCCTGCGCGCCGGGCTACCGGTCCAGGACCACGAGTTCGTCCAGTTCCACCCCACTGGCATCTACGGCTCCGGCTGTCTGATCACCGAGGGGTCTCGGGGCGAAGGGGGCTACCTGACCAATTCTAAGGGCGAGCGCTTCATGGAGCGCTATGCGCCCAACGCCAAGGACCTCGCCTCCCGCGATGTGGTGAGTCGCTCCATGACCATCGAGATCCGCGAAGGGCGGGGGGTGGGCCCCGAGGCCGACCATATCTACCTGCACCTGGAGCATCTGGGTCCGGAGGTCCTCAACGAACGGCTGCCCGGCATCTCGGAGTCCGCGCGCATCTTTGCCGGCGTGGACGTGACCAAGGAGCCCATCCCCGTATTGCCGACGGTGCACTACAACATGGGCGGCATCCCGACCAACCTGCACGGGGAGGTGGTGACCCTGCGGGACGGAGACCCGGACGCCGTGGTTCCCGGCTTGATGGCCATCGGCGAGTGTGCCTGCGTCTCGG
Source organism: Candidatus Thiosymbion oneisti (assembly GCF_004359955.1). Lineage (NCBI taxonomy): Bacteria > Pseudomonadati > Pseudomonadota > Gammaproteobacteria > Chromatiales > Chromatiaceae > Candidatus Thiosymbion > Candidatus Thiosymbion oneisti. The sequence continues at coordinate 59,180 of NZ_SMSC01000013.1, read as the reverse complement.
TCCATGGGGCCAACCGTCTGGGCTCCAATTCCCTGTTGGATATCGTCGTATTCGGTCGCGCCGCCGCCGAGCGATGCGCCGAGGTCATCAAGCCCGACACCAAGCACAAATCGCTACCGAAGGATGTGGACGAGAAGATCGTGCAGCGCTTCGATCGGCTACGCCATGCCAAAGGCTCCCGGCCCACGGCGGAGATCCGCCTGAAGATGCAGAAGACCATGCAGAACTATGCGGCGGTCTTCCGTACCGGTGAGACCCTGGACGAAGGCGTCAAGCTAATCGGCGAGGTGCGCGCATCCTTCGGCGACGTTGGCGTCACCGACAGAAACATGATCTGGAACTCGGATCTGGTGGAGACCCTGGAACTGGACAATCTGCTGGCGTTGTCGGTGGTGACCATGCACAGCGCCCGCAACCGGACGGAGAGCCGGGGGGCCCACGCCAGAGAAGATTATCCGGAGCGCGATGACGAGAACTGGCAGAAACACACCCTGGCCTGGCTCGGGGAGACAGGCGAGCCGACCATCGACTACCGGCCGGTCCACGACTACACCCTCACCGACGAAGTCGAAGTAGTCCCGCCCAAGGCGCGGGTCTATTGAGCCGGTGCGGACAACGGTAGTGAGTGACGATGACTGACAAACACGAGGAATGAGCCAATGGCTGAATTTCGGCTGCCGAAAAATTCGGTCGTGCAACCGGGTAAGACCTTCAAGGCCGCTGACGGCGCGAAGAACACCAAGCGGTTCGTGATTTACCGCTGGGACCCGAGCTCCGGCGAAAACCCGAGCACCGACACCTACGAGCTCGATCTCGACAGCTGCGGCCCCATGGTTCTGGATGCCGTGCTCAAGATCAAGAACGAAGTGGATTCGACGCTATCGTTCCGCCGCTCCTGTCGCGAGGGCGTGTGCGGCTCCTGCGCCATGAACATCGACGGGACCAACACCCTGGCCTGCACCAAGGCGATCGCTGACATCAAGGGCGATGTAATGATCTATCCCTTGCCACATCTGCCGGTGGTGAAAGACCTGGTGCCGGATCTCACCAACTTCTATGCCCAGTATGCCGCCATCAAGCCCTGGATGTGGACCCAATCGACCCCGCCGCCGGATCGAGAGCGCCTGCAATCGAAAGAGGACCGAGCGAAACTGGACGGGCTTTACGAGTGCATCCTCTGTGCTTCTTGTTCGACCAGTTGCCCTAGCTACTGGTGGAACGGCGACCGCTATCTGGGACCTGCGGCCCTGCTCCAGGCCTATCGGTGGATCGCCGACAGCCGCGACGAGTCCACTGGCGAACGGCTCGACGAGCTGGAAGACCCCTTCCGACTCTTCCGCTGTCACACCATCATGAACTGCACCAACACCTGTCCCAAGGGTCTCAATCCGGGCAAGGCAATCGGCGAGATTAAACGGATGATTGCGATGCGGGTGCTTTAGGCTGCGCAGCCTTGCGAACTTTCATCAGAGTCCCAGAGTCCCCCTTGTTCAAGGGGGACTTGACAAGTAGGTATATCGATCATGACAGAGTATAGAAAAATCATTTTCTCATTTGATGATGGTCCGCACCCTATTAAAGCACTCAATGATATCTGTACTGTACTACGAAAAAGTGCCATCAAAGCTGAATTTTACGTACGTGGCGATGAAGCGGAGAAATACCGTGATGCAGTAAGAATGATTGCTGGTCAAGGACATAAAGTTCAAAATCATTCTTGGAGTCACCCTAACTTAGCGAAGGCAAGTGAGGATGAAGTAAGATCTCAACTTGAAAGAACTCAGAAAATAATCAAAGAAATAACGGGTGTAATGCCAACGAAAGTACGCCCACCTTATGGTGCAGGGGGATGGCCTAAGAAATATGATCCAGAGCTTCTAAAAGTCGCACAAAGCTTATCACTGAGTATTCACAATTGGGATATTGATACTGAAGATTGGAAAACACCGAAAGGTATTGGTCCGACTAAAATAGAAAACATTGAAAAACAACTTAAATTTAGGAATAAAGGGAAGAGGATGCTCAATGTGCTTATGCACGTACAAAACGAGACAGCGCGTGATCTTCCTGATTTCATTAAATATCTAAAAGAATCAGGCTTTACGTTTTCAGCACCGTTGGGCTGAATCGGTTTGGCAAAGAAACGCCGTGCTATGATTCATCGCAGATTATACATAGTGCTCTTAACCGCTCTTCTGGTTGGTTGTTATGCTGACTTGTCGCCGATAGAAAGTGCTGGCGCAGAATACAGACGCAACAGAAGCTATAAGAGCCTTGAGGTTATTTACAAGAGCTTGTTTCCAGGAATGCAGCGGAAGGAAATCGAGCGCCTATTGGGCGAACCGGATTATTCGCCGGGTGGCGGCCAATACTATTATTCTTCAGACCGGTCGGTCTATGTAGAAGAGCAGGAGTGGGAAGTTGTTGTCGGTTTGGTCGTGGACTACCGAGACAAGAATGATGCGATCACAGAAACGCTTCAGGAATTCTGGCTGGGGCCTATCGGTGAGTAGCCGCGTCGGTCATGGTGCCTTCGCGAACGGATCGAGGAATCAGGATTGATCGAACCATTTGTTGGCTCGTTCCCACGCTCTAGAGACTGTGAAAGTATTACTGAATTTTCAGGGTGGGAGGAACAGGGGGACACAATTTCCCCAAATTAGGCGGCATATCTTGCTCCCATACCCACTTTGCACAGAATTTAGCGTGAAATGCGAAAATTCCACCACCATCAGGAAAAGCGAATACTTTACACAGTCTCTCGGAGCGTAGGAGCTAGTAGAAATACGCCATCCCCATCACTATCCTGTGAAATAACTGGTTGCAAGGATCCTGTGAGCGTTTCAGACAAGGGTATCATCAATAGTTTTCTATCAAAGATGGTGGCTCTCTACCGGTCTACGACTGAGGCTGGTCACTACGCCACCCAATACTGGGCTGACATCGCTGTTAATTCCAAGCACCTACTGCTCCACTGGCTAACATTCCCGGAGTATTTGCCGCATTATGGACACCTGAAACTGCACCCGCAACCGCAATCACGCTAGCTACCGCAGGCTACGGATTTGTAGCTCTTCCCAAGAATCTGGTCCATTTCACTACCGCCACAGGGTTTCGTGGAATTGCAGCGTCCGGAGCAATCAGTTCCTCGAGAATCGGGCTCTTTGGTCCGGGCGTATATATAGCAAAGATTGGTCGGCCATTGAATCTTTTTGTTCGTGCTACCGCTCGAATTCCAGTACATCTTGCTACTCCCGCTGGTACAGTCCGCATCATTCCTTGTCTAGTCTATGTGCGTTGGGGCCTATCTCCTATCGTTCTTCCATAGGGGGGCTTATGTTTAGAGCGTTGAAAATTCTGGTTCTCCTTTGGGCGTGGGGCTGTTGGGGATGGGTAGTCTATAGTCATCAGTGGCTTTGGCTTATTGCCTCGGTCATTCCGTATTTCCTGTTCACTACCTTTGGTCACCATCTTGATTCGACTTACAAAGGGCTTTTGAAGTAATGAAAGCAGTTGTTTTTTTATTGATGCTGTTATTATCCGAGCCGAGCAATTCCATGGAGAATTTCGGTGCAGAGGAATTTACCCTGTGGAATAGAATTGTTACGAAAGACTTTTTCCAATCCATCAGTGGCCCGGGAGAGAGATAAAAGGACACCAGAGATAAAAGCAGAGATAAAAGGACACCCATCTTGTTTGACTTGATCCTCCCTCTAAGCTTAACCCAATATTCTCAGCTAGGAGTCCGACCGTGACCGCTCCCCGCTCGGTTCTTGTCTCGCTTGAGGACACCCCCTGGTATCACTGCGTATGCCGTTGCGTGCGCCGTGCCTTCCTGTGTGGTGAGGACCAGCTCTCAGGGATGAATTTCGACCACCGCCGCGGCTGGATTGTCGAGCGTATTCGGCAACTTGCCGCCTTGTTTGCCATTGATGTGGCCGCTTATGCGGTGATGAGTAACCATTATCACATCGTGGTGCGGATCGACCGGGAACGGGCCTTGGAGTGGTCGATAGAGGAGGTGCTGCGGCGCTGGACGGCGCTCTTCACCGGACCGCTGTTGGTGACGCGGTATCTCTCGGCGTCACGGGCAGAGATGAGCCAGGCGGAAATCGCCGAGGTCGAGGTACTTGCCGAGGTCTACCGGGGGCGGTTGCACGATTTGTCCTGGTTCATGCGTACCCTCAACGAGCACATCGCCCGCCGGGCCAATGCGGAGGACGGGGTGAAAGGACGCTTTTGGGAGGGTCGCTTCAAGAGCCAAGCATTGCTCGATGAGAAGGCGTTGCTGGCGGCAATGGCCTATGTGGATCTCAATCCGGTACGGGCGGGGCTAGCCGAGACGCCGGAGACTTCGGACTACACCTCGATTCGGGAGCGCGTCGGCGGATTGCCGGAAGAAGTCGGGTCCAAAACTAAGGAGACCGCAACCGTCAAAGATCCTGAGGTAATGCTCGATGGGGAGTGGTTACAACCGGAGGCCAAGACGCACGGCTTACCCCAAGCTCCGCTGATGCCCTTTGATGCCACTGCGCGGACTCCTTGGGCGGTGCCGTTTGCCTTCGAGGATTACCTGGAGCTGGTCGATTGGACGGGCCGGGCGTTACGTGCGGATAAGGCTGGATATATCGAGGCGCGAGAGCCCAAGATCCTCGTGCGCTTGGGCATCAATGGGGAGCAGTTTATCGGCTATTCCAAACGTCTTCTCAAGGTGTTCGGAACGGCGGTCGGCGCGTCGGCATCGCTCGCGGATCTCTGCGTCCGGCGTCAGGCCAAGTACCTGCGTGGCATTGAGGCTGCGCGAGCGATGTTTGTAGCCAAACAGGCAGCGTGATAGGGTTGAGTGATTAGGATCCACTGTCTTGAATGCATTTTGCGTCTACTTGGCAGAAACCGCCAAGGCAGGCAAATCAAAAACCTAAAGGAATTAGAACAAGCACTCAAATCCGCTTAAATTCTGAATCTTTTCGGCATAAGATGTGAAATTTCTTATAATTATCATGGCCTTCCGGTTTCGGCAATCCCTGTCGAACTTAGCAGTATTGCCTTGGGATGTATGGAGGGGATAGCCCGCGTAGGGCGGGTGAGAGGCACGCTTCAGGGCCAAACCAACCACTGTGATCGGGTGCCTCGTCACCCGCCGTATAGGTGTGGTAGTCCCCAGGTGGCGGGTGGCGGCCATCCCTGGCCTGACGCGGGCTCACCCGTTAATTGAGCGTTAGGCATCGAAATAACCAGAAATCAATAGGATATTGTTATGGCATACAGCGAATTTACGATAAAAAAGGCAAAAGACGAATTTGGACTAAAAATCGCCGAAAACAAAGATATTTTCGAGGAGGTGGAATCTGTTGAAGTCAGTGATGACCTTAAAATTAAATTGGAGGAAAATGTGCCATTAGCCTTGGCCATAAATACAGAAAAAGCAAGATCAGAGTTTATTATTGCCTTTGTTTTATTGGAATTAAGAAATAACTTCAAAGGCAAAATCAGTTTGTTTTCAGGAATAGATTTTGAAGTCGACAAGGAAAAACATCTAAATGGTTTTTGTGATTTCATTATTAGCCTTTCTTCGGAACAGCTTTTTCTCACCACCCCCATTGTGACGGTAGTTGAAGCAAAAAATGAAAACATTATCGGTGGAATCGGGCAATGTTTGGCTGAAATGGTCGCATCAAAAATATTCAATGAAAATGAAAATAATCATTTAGATAATATCTATGGAGTGGTCACCACGGGAAGTGCCTGGAAATTTTTAAAGCTTAGTAGGCATACGGTCTTTATAGATAAAAAGGAATATCACATTGAACATATTGGAAAAATTATGGGGATTTTAAGTGCGATGATAAATCAAATCGCTTGACTAGGGAACGGTGAGTCGTTCTGACAGAAGCCTGTTCAACGTGTCGAGGAGGTGAGAAATATGGCATTTATTGATTATAAGAGTATGGAAGACGTGTTGCGGAAAGAACCTGTCATTATTCTCAATGAAGCATTCCTGCCAGAGCAAGTAACGAGAGACTTGCCAGACTGGTTTTTGCAAGACATTACATTCGCCTTATCCATTAAACGCTCTCAAGAAAATGAGGCGTTTTATGAAGAATTTTTCATTGTTCCATTTCTGAAAGAAATCTGGAAACATCACAGAAATATCAAAGTGTGGTCGCATATTTATATCCAATACGACGACGATTTATGCGGAAATCCGGACTATATTGTGTCTGCCTTACATGAGGCCCACTCGTATGAAGTGCTGAGTACCCCTCTCTTAGCGGCGATTCAGGCGAAACAACAAAATTTTATTGCAGGCTGGGGGCAATGTCTTGCTGCCATGCTTGCCTGTCAGAAAATCAATGCCGATCACCCTCGAGACGATCAGCCATTACCTCCGGTGTATGGGATTGTCTCGACTGGTGAGATCTGGGAATTTGGCAAACTCGAAGCGCACACATTGAAAAAATATCCTGCCCCGATTTCAATTGCCAACCCGGTCCAACTTGCGGGAGTGCTGGATTATATTTTTTCGGAATGTGAACGTGTGTCATTTTAGGATGCGGAATTTCTTATAATTATCATGGCCTTCCGGTTTCGGCAATCCCTGTCGAGCGTAGCGGCATTGCCTTGACTCGATTGCATTGGGATATCCGGAGGGGATAGACGATGTTTAGTGATTTTAGAACCAAAACGGATTTGGAGCGCATCGGCTATAAACTGAAGGAAAAGGATCTGTCGCTCCCAGAGCATGAGCAGATTTCTGATGCGGCCTATGACAATATCCAAACATTTATGAAACTGTTTTATAGCAATGAAGAGGCCGTCAAAGCCCTCATTTTGACACCTATTGTCGTCAATGTTATCGAACAATTGCACGGAAAATACAGTATCCTCTATGAAGAATACATCGAGGTTGATGAGAACTTGAGGGGACGATGTGATCTGATTGTCTCGAAGGTCGAAGAGGATGATACGAATGATACATTAGGTGATTATCCGATTGTGGTGATTGAGGCAAAAAAGAAGACGATTGAAGAGGCCTTGAGTCAATGTGCCGCCGAACTTGTGGCCTTGCATAAACTTGGGAAACACGCGCAGTATGGTGTAATTTCAACCGGGGATGACTGGATGTTTTTGGAGATTTTCCCCGAGCAACAGCTTGTCTACCAGCATCACCGCAAGTTTTATCTTCCTGATATTCGACGTGTTGCCAATATTCTGTTAAGCATGCTTACGGTGTGATACCAGGGAGTACTGTGTAAACTGTATGTGATGTAACCTATTGCATGGTAATCATCTTTATCCGCAGATTACGCAGATTTTCACAGATTATTTCATTTTCATCTGTGAAAATCTGCGTAATCTGCGGATTAAAAAGTAACGTCTCAATGACCCATTACGCCAAGCTGAAATGGTATTGTCGCCGGGGTATGCGTGAGTTGGACCTGCTCCTGGAGGGTTTTTTGGAGAACCGATACGAGGCGCTCTCCGCAACCGACCGTGTGAGCTTCGAGCGCCTGTTGGATTGCAGCAACGAGGACCTCATGGCCTGGCTTATCGATGGGGATTCTCCACGAGACGAGCAATTGGCGGGAATCGTGAACTGGATACGAACTCGACACTTGTAATCCAAGCTATTTTCCGCAAGAAAGGAACAAAAAACAAAAAAAGGACACCCACTTTGTTTGGCATCTCTTCCACCCCAAGCTAAGCTCCTTCCCGACACCAAGATCAAGATCACAGGAAATCTGCCATGACCGCCCCCCGCTCCGTTCTTGTCTCTCTTGAGGACACCCCCTGGTATCATTGCGTCTGTCGCTGTGTACGTCGTGCCTTCTTGTGTGGCGAGGACCACGCCTCGGGTATGAATTTCGACCATCGCCGCGATTGGATTGTCGAGCGTATGCAGCAGCTTGCGACCCTGTTTGCCATCGATGTGGCCGCCTACGCGGTGATGAGTAACCACTATCACATCGTGGTACGCATCGACCGGGAACGGGCCTCGGAGTGGTCGATAGAGGAGGTCCTGAAACGCTGGACGGCGCTCTTCACCGGGCCGCTACTGGTGACGCGGTATCTCTCTGAGTCGCGAGCGAAAATGACCCAGACGGAGATTGCTAAGGTTGAGGAACTTGCCGCGGTCTATCGGGAGCGGTTACACGATTTGTCCTGGTTCATGCGTACCCTCAACGAACACATCGCCCGCCGGGCCAATGCGGAGGATGGGGTGAAGGGGCGTTTTTGGGAGGGCCGTTTCAAGAGCCAGGCGTTGCTCGATGAGAAGGCACTGCTGGCGGCAATGGCCTATGTGGATCTCAATCCGGTACGGGTCGGGCTTGCCGAGACGCCGGAGACTTCGGACTATACCTCGATTCAGGAGCGCGTCGGTGGATTGCCGGAAGAAGCCGGGTCTAAAACCGGCTCGCAGGAAACCGCAACCGTTAAAGATCCTGACACAGCACTCGATGGGGAGCGGTTACGGCCGGAGGCCGAGACGCAAATCTTGCCCCAAGCCCCGCTGATGCCCTTTGATGCCACTGCACGGACTCCCTGGGCGGTGCCTTTTGCCTTTGATGACTACTTGGAGCTGGTCGACTGGACGGGCCGGGCGTTACGTGAGGATAAGTCTGGATCCATCGAGGCACGAGAACCCAAGCTCCTCGCGCGATTGAGCATTGATGGGAAGCAATTTATCGGCTATTCCGAGCGTCTTCTCAAGGCATTCGGAACGGCTGTCGGCGCACCGGCATCGCTCACGGATCTCTGCGCCCGGCGTCAGACCAAGTACCTGCGCGGCATCCGGGCTGCGCGAGCGGTGTTTGTAGCCAAACAAGCGGCGTGATAAGGTTTGAGTGGGTAAAGTCCGCTGTGAGGACCGATTGGGTTGCCCGTTCCCCGTCGCTGTGCTTTTTGGGGAGCCGATTTGCAATGTTAGCCCTTCTATAAAAGGCCCCGCAATGGAAGTCAAATTAAGCAAGCAACAAAAAATCACCGTAAGTAACGATTCAAAAATAAGCAATACACTAATCACAAAAATTCATTGGCATTAACGACGTAGTTCCATTTTCCAAGAACGCTGTCATGGCGAATGAACTTGTGTTTAATCTCGTGGAATGTCTCAGAGCATTTTCGTCCCAGTTCGTAGACGGTATCGAGCAGGCATGCCTTGGCCGTGAGCCCGGTTTGGGTGCGGGTGCGCTGGATGGCTTCCCGGGCGGTCCGGGCCGAATCGAGAATGACACCGCTTAAGCTGCGCTCGACTTGGCTGAACAAGCGGTGCTCAATGGGGTGCCACTTGGAGGTGTACGGGGGGTAGTGAGCGACACGCAGACGTAAGCCCAAGCGGCGGCTCAGCGCCACCAGGTCTTCTTTGAAGCGCAGCGAACGCGCGGCGTTGGCGCCTCCAGCATCGAAGGTCAACAGGATTTCCCGCGTGTGCGGATAATGCTCGGCACGATCTTCGTGCCACGCCAGGGCGATGGCATCGCAGACAAAGGCGCTGGTCTCGCGGGAGGTGCCCAAGGTGATGAAGCTCGCATTGTCACGGTAGTCATACACCCCGCGAGGGACCAAGATACCCGTGGTGAGATGGCGATAATCGTGGTCATAAACGAGCTGAACATCGGTGCTGTAACATGGCCCGCGACGATGCCGGTGGCCCAGCACCTCCTTCTTCTTTGGTATCGACACACAACTTTGGTATCGACACACAACACGGGTACGCCGCGGGCACGGGCTTGGCGGCGCAAGGTAGCGATATGACGAAACTGCTGGTCGCGTTCATGCGGATCGACGTGCCCGGTGATCAGCTCCTTGCGCAGGGAACGGCGACGATAGCCGGCCCGCGCCAGCAGCTTGGCGGCCGTGCACGCACAAGCACCTGCTGCGCCAGCTGCACCGGTTTGAGGTCGGTCCAGCGCACCGTTTCATCGGTGGGGCTGCCGGCACTGTGGGCTTCGAGGACGTCTCCCAGGGTCTCTTCCAACCCCGGTTGACGTTGGGTGACCTGGCGACGACCGCCGCCGGGGCGGCGGATGCGCTTCTCATTGCCGCTGGGGCGCCGTGGGCGTTGGGGATCGTCATGGTTCATCTCCTCCAACTCGCGGATCCCGGTATAGATTGTTCGCCGACTCATCCCCAACACCCGCGCCACATACGCGATGCCGCCAAAGCCGATCTTCAGCGCCTCAAGCGCGGCGTAGCGGCGTCGATGGTCTTCCGGCAGCGAACGGCAATAGTAGTCATTGCTAGAACTTCAGGGCTTTCAATCGAAGAGATTAAAGAACTATAATCAATCAGTTTGGCTTTCAAGAAGCGTAGAACGGAGTTTCAAATGGATAACAATTTACTTGATTCCGCTTTAAAGATGCCCCCAAACGAACGAGTGGCGTTCGCGGAGTTAATTCTCGCCAGCATTGACCATGAGGAAGAAGAGACCAGGAATTGCTGGGTGTTGGAAGTAAGAAAAAGGATAGAAGAGGTAAATAGGGGGAAAGCGAAACTTTTAGATTTTGAGAAGCTTTATGTTGAAGGTTGAAATTCACGAGTTCGCTTCAAACGAGTTTAACGAGGCGATAGAATGGTATGACGCTCAATCGAAGGGACTGGGGAATCGATTTAAAAAAGCGGTAATAAGACAAATCGGAAGCGTACGCAAAAATCCGAATTGGTATCCAAAAGAGGAAGAGGATATCTACAACCACTACCTGCGGATTGAAAAAGTGACAGAGTAACGTCTCAATGACTCATAAGGCCAAGCTGAAATGGCATTGTCGCAGGGGAATGCGCGAGTTGGACCTGCTGCTCGAGGGGTTTTTGGTGGATCGATACGAGGCCCTCTCCGCGGCCGACCGTGCGAGTCTTGAGCGTCTGCTAGATTGCCGCAACGAGTACCTCATGGCGTGGCTCATCAATGGGGATTCTCCAAAAGACGAGCAGTTGGCGGGAATCGTGAACCAGATACGAACTCGACACTTATAATCCAAGATATTTCCCGCGGCTGATTGTCCAAGATGCTTTTGGAAATCTATTTATCCCACCTCTACCGGGAAAGGCGGATTCTTTAGAGGCTGTCCAAAAACTAATACCTTGATTTTTAATGGGTATGGATAAAGGTACTTGATTACCCACGAGAACCAGCCACGATCCTGGAAAATGGTCTAGAATAGGAATCATTGAGTTGGGGGAAGGTAAGGTCATGTCGAAGAATTCCATCCAGTTCCAAAAAGGGCTCAGTTTGCCGGAATTCCTGGAGCATTACGGCAGCGAACAGCAATGCTATGACGCGCTCTTCAGGCTGCGCTGGCCGGACGGTTTCGTCTGCCCGAATTGTGGTAACACAACGCATTGCCGGATCACAAGCCGTAAGGTCTATCAGTGCAACCGTTGCCACCACCGGACAACGCTGACCAGCGGTACCCTCTTCGCATCCACGAAGCTCCCGTTGACGAAGTTGGCATTGTCTCTGCAGGCGGCAGAAAAGGCGTCGAACAGCCTGCATTCAAATGGGTCAACACGATGCTTGGCAACATAAAGAACGCCATCACCGGTACGCTTCACCCCGTGAGCCTCAAGCACGTACCGCAGGTACCTTGCTGAGTTTGAGTATCGATTCAACAGACGGTACCGGTTGGGCGACATGGTCGAACGCCTCACCTATGTTGCACTCAGGACACCACCAATGCCATACCGCCTCTTGCGCATGGCTGAGATTTATGGGTAATCAAATTAAGTTAAGCCGTCATTCCAGCAGGGATTGCCGGAATCCAGTCCGCGGGAGCGGACAAGACGGCGTTCCCACGCTGAGCGTGGGAACGAGCTGGATGCTCACAGCCCATCCTGGGCTGGCTCGCTGTTGGCTATGTCCCCACTTAAAGATTGACCACTATCCCTGCGTGAAGCCCTTCGGCGGCTGTGAGAAAATCGGCCCCCCTTGACCATTTGTTGTGCCTCGCCTCCCGAACCCGATGATGTCCACCACAGCCGCCAGGGTAACCGCCGCTCCCAGTCCCGTTTCCCCCCTCGCGCCGCCGCTGCCTGCTAAAACCGGCGAGCGCTTACTGTGGGGCCGCCTGTACGGATCGAGCCGGGCCCTGGCCATCGCCAAGGCCGCCGAACAGGCGCCGGGGCCGGTGCTGGCCGTGGTGGAGGATGTGCAGACGACCTCCCGGCTACAGGCCGAGCTCAAGTTCTTCCTGGTCGGCTCCGAGCTGCCGGTGCTCGGCTTCCCGGATTGGGAGACCCTGCCCTATGACCAGTTCTCACCCCTGCCGGAGCTGGTCTCCGAGCGCTTGCTGACCCTGCATCGGTTGCCGAGCCTGAAGCGCGGCATCCTGGTGGTGCCGACGGGCACCTTGCTCCAACGTCTGGCGCCGCGGGAGTATGTGGATAGCCACTCCCTGGTACTGGCGGTCGGTGACCGCCTGGATCCGGACGCCATGCGCCGCCGCTTGGAGCAGGCCGGCTACCAGTGCGTGTCCCAGGTGATCGCCCACGGCGAGTTCGCGGTGCGCGGCTCCCTACTCGATCTCTTCCCCGCCGGCAGCGAGTTGCCTTACCGGATCGATCTGTTCGACGCGGAGGTAGAGAGCATCCGCACCTTCGACCCGGACAGCCAGCGTTCCCGGGATCAGGTCCCCCACATCCGGTTGTTGCCGGCCCGGGAGTTCCCCTTAAGTGAGGAGGGAATCGCCGCCTTCCGCCAGCGCTACCGCAGGACCTTCGAGGGCGATCCCAAACAGAGCCTGATCTACCGCGAGGTCTCCGCGGGCTCGGTCCCCGGTGGTCTGGAGTACTACCTGCCCCTGTTCTTCGACCGCACCGCCACCCTGTTCGACTATCTTCCCGAGGGGACGCTGGTGATCGAGGACGCCCAATGTCGGGAGGCGGCGGAGCGCTTCCTCGCCGACGTGGCCGTCCGCTATGAGCAGCGTCGGCATGACCTCGAGCGCCCCCTGCTGCCTTCCAACCGGCTCTATCTGACGACGGACGAGCTGGCTGCGCGGCTCAACCGTATGTCCGGTGTCATGCATCAGGCGACCGAGATAGCGGAGCGCCGCAAGGGCTTCAGTGGGGTAGTGAACTTCACCACCCGCATGCTGCCGGCACTGGCGATCCAGGCCCGGACGGCCCAACCCGCCGGGGCGCTGCGGGAGTTTCTCGCCACGCCCGGGCGGCGCGTGTTGTGCACCGCCGAGAGCGCTGGCAGGCGCGAGATGCTGCTGGAGAACCTGCACGGATTCGGCATCGAGGTACGCCCGGTGGCCGGCTGGCAGGCGTTTGTCGCGTCCGGCGAGACCCTGGGACTGGCGGTGGCGCCCTTGGAGCAAGGGCTATTCCTGAAGCATGGGGGGGAGCCTAAGGGGGAACGCGAAGACCTGGCCCTGATCACCGAGACCCAGCTCTACGGTGCACAGGTGCGTCAGGCCCGCCGACGGCAGCGGGCCGAGCGCGACGGCGAGGCGGTGGTCCGCAACCTCACGGAGCTGCACCTGGGCGCTCCCGTGGTGCATGAGGACCACGGCGTCGGCCGCTATCTGGGGCTCCAGACCCTGGAGATCAACGGCATGGCTACCGAGTTCCTGACCTTGGAGTACGCCCAGGACGACAAGCTCTATGTCCCGGTTGCCTCCCTGCACCTGATCTCCCGTTACACCGGCGCCTCCGAGGCGGCCGCCCCCCTGCACCGGCTGGGGAGCGGACAGTGGGAGAAGCTCAAACGCCGGGCCGCGGAGAAGGTGCGGGACGTGGCCGCCGAGCTCTTGGATGTCTATGCGCGCCGGGCCGCGCGCCAGGGTTTCGCCTTCCCGATCGATGGGGAGGATACTGCCGCCTTCGCCGCGAATTTCGAGTTCGAGGAGACCCCGGACCAACAGCAGACCATCGACGCCGTACTCGCCGACATGACCGATGCCAAGCCCATGGACCGGGTGGTGTGCGGTGACGTCGGCTTCGGCAAGACCGAGGTGGCCATGCGGGCCGCCTTCACGGCGGTGCAGGGCGGCAAGCAGGTGGCCGTGCTGGTGCCTACCACCCTGCTCGCTCAGCAGCACTATGAGAACTTCTCGGACCGCTTCGCCGACTGGCCGGTCCGGGTCGAGAGCCTGTCACGCTTTCGCACCGCCAAGGAGCAGCAGCGCATCCTCGCAGGCCTGGCCGATGGCACTATCGACATCGTGGTCGGCACCCATAAGCTGCTCCAGAAGGGCATCGTCTTCAAGCAGCTCGGGCTGGTCATCGTGGATGAGGAGCACCGCTTCGGGGTCCGTCACAAGGAACGGCTCAAATCCCTGCGCAGCAAGGTGGACATCCTGACCCTGACCGCCACCCCCATCCCGCGCACCCTGAATATGGCTATGTCCGGCCTGCGGGACCTGTCCATCATCGCCACGCCGCCGGTGGCGCGCCACCCCATCAAGACCTTCATGAGTCAGTGGAACGACGCCCTGATCCAAGAGGCCTGCCTGCGCGAGCTCAAGCGCGGCGGCCAGATCTATTTTCTCCACAATCAAGTGGAGACCATCGACAATACGGCCAAAAAGCTCGCGGCCCTGATCCCGGAGGCCCGCATCCAGGTCGCCCACGGCCAGCTGCGCGAGCGGGAGCTGGAACGGGTGATGCGGGACTTTTACCATCGCCGCTTCAACCTGCTGGTGTGTACCACCATCATCGAGAGCGGCATCGACGTACCCAGCGCCAACACTATCCTCATCAACCGCGCTGACAAGCTGGGCCTGGCCCAGCTCCATCAGCTCCGCGGGCGGGTCGGGCGCTCCCACCACCGGGCCTATGCCTATCTGCTCACCCCGCCCCCGGCGGCCATGACCCCGGACGCCAAGAAGCGTCTGGAGGCCATCGAATCCCTGGAAGACCTGGGGGCCGGCTTCACCCTCGCCACCCACGACATGGAGATCCGCGGCGCCGGTGAGCTGCTGGGGGAGGAGCAGAGCGGCCAGATCCAGGAGATCGGCTTCAGCCTCTACATGGACCTGCTCGAACGGGCGGTCGCGGCCCTCAAATCCGGCCGCACCCCGGCGCTCGACCGCCCCCTGGACCAGGGCGCCGAGATCGATCTGGCCGTTCCCGCCCTGCTGCCGGACGACTACCTGCCCGACGTACACAGCCGCTTAGTTCTGTACAAACGGATCGCCGGCGCGGCCACCGGCACGGCGCTCACAGAGCTCCAGGTAGAGATGATCGACCGCTTCGGCCTGCTGCCGGACCCGGCCAAGAACCTGTTCGCCGTCACGGCACTCAAGCTCAAGGTCAAGCCCTTCGGCATCAAGAAAATCGAGGCCGGCCCCACCGGCGGACGCATCCTGTTCGACGCCGAGCCCAGGATCGACCCCACCCGCATGCTCGAGCTCATCCAGGCCAGCCCTAAGGAATTCAAGCTCGAGGGCACGGACAAGCTACGCTTCTTCCGCGACCTGACCGATCCGGCCAAGCGGGTGCAGCAGGTCAGCGCCGTCATTCAACAGATAACAGGCTGAGCCGCAAAGGTGCAAAGGGTGCAAAGATTTTTTTGATCCGCAGATTGTTTCATTTGCTAAAGCAAGAGGTGAAACAAATTGCCAAGCACATTGTCACCGATGCGCAGGTCTGCCTTGGGCAAGAATGTGCGGGGCTGAACCTTCTTGTTTATCTGCTTGCGCTGTGGAAAAGTCAGCCAGGTAGGTTGGGCAAAGCCCGCCATGGACGGCGGGCGTGCCCAACAAATTGGTTGGATGTTGGGCCCGGGCTATCCAAAGATGCGGTTCGCTGCCTGCCCGTGCGTCCCTTCACCTAGACAGGTGCTCACCGCATCCTACGCGCTGTTTTGGGTAAAAACGTGAAAATGACCTATTCCAGAGAATATACTTCCAGCTCCGCTCCAACGTCACAAAACACCAACCACTGGAGCGTTCAAAACGGCGCTCCTACCCTGAAAGCTGGGAACGAGCAGGCAGCGCGTGAGCGGCGGGTGACCGCATTGCGTTCCTGGTTGGACAGCTTGCCGGAGGTGCCGTCCGTTCCGGCGCACGCTATCGACCGTTCCGAGCTCTATTGATGCCGACCTATCTCCTCGATACGAATGTCGTACTTCGTCTTCTCGACCGACCGGCGGATCCGCATCGATCGATGTGCTAACCGTCGGGGCCTTTCCGCAATTCGTCGAGCAGGGTCTCGGCGAGGGCCGGCTTGTCCGCCAGGGCCCGGTGGCATTCCAGGATGCGGGCCTCGTAGTTTTCCCGTGGTTCGTCCGGACACACAATCCGCTCGCCCAGGTGGGTCAGGATCAAGAGCCGCAGCAGGGTCTGCAGGTCGCCGGCGATATGGCGGTACGCCGCCGCCTGCTGCTCCGGCGTAGGCCCGTCGCCCGATTTCGCTTCGGTGTTGGCTGCTATGCCCTCGGCTTGGTAGCCGACGGTGTGGCGCAGGCCCTGCGGATCGATGATCTCGATACCGGGCTCCAGCGCCTTCCGGATCTTGCCGTAGGTCGCTTCACTGTCATCACCCGCCTGTAGACACTCGGCCGCGGCCCGGGCGTGCCGGCGAATCGCAATGGTATCCGCACCCGAGAGATTGGCCTCTCCCAGGTGCCCCTCCCACTGTTCCAGCTCTTCTTTGAGCAGAATCCTGGCGGCCCAGCGCCGCGTCCTGCCGGCTGCTCCTACCTCGGCGAACGAGAGGGTGCGGCGGGCACGGATGATCTCCCGCGGGATACCGCCGCCGAAGAGGGCCGCCACCTCCAGACACGCGCGCGGCAATCGCTCGGTGTCTTCCCCCGTCTCCTCGCGGCGTTCCAGCATAGCGACGGCGGTCGCCACGCCTATCTGTCGGACGTCGATTATCTCGTCAAAGGTGCTCTCGAAGATATCCTGGCCCGACGCCAAGCGACGACGGAAGGAGCGGGCGGCGTCTTCGGAGATGGAGATGAGATAGAAGATCCCCGGCACAAACAGGGCCCCTTTGATCTCGGTGAGTAATTCTTTGACCTGCTCGGGATCATGTATCTTGTCCAACTCATCGATGGCAATCACCGCCTTGCCGTTGTAGGCCCGTCGCACCTGATCCAGGAAGCTCGTATAACGCGTGGTCAGGCCCGGCAGGGTCAGATCCTGCGCGGCCAATGTCTGCTTGCGCCCGAGGTTGATACCCTTCCAGGACAGGCCGGCACTGGACTCCCGGCTGCTACGATAGGCGAGCTGCTCCAGGAATCCCTCCGCCTCGGCAGAGAGCGTCAGATAACGCCAATTGACCAGGGCCCGCGCCAGACTCGAAAGTGTCCGCCAAACCGGTACCGTCAAGATCAAAAGTAGGATACCCGCAAGGGCAATCCAGAAAAGGGTTGGCAGGTTCTTGAGGTTGGTGGAACCCGGTGACGGCGCAGCCAAGGCGGACTCTGGTGACGCCGTATCCAGAGCGGGTCGCGCACGGGGGATTACATCCCCATCCAACAGATATCGGTAAACCTGTAATACTTCCCGGAATTGCCGCAACCTTGAGACATCGAACGCAAGACGCGGGTCGGCGTCGGCGAAGGCCTCCAGGATGAGCTCACTGACCAGCTTGGTCTGTGCTTCCTGCTCATTGCTTGCAGGACTCCGCAGATGGAAGCCCAGCTCTCGACTCAGATGGGCAAAGGGTGCAGCCAGCTTGTCTTTGGCCCAAGAGATCAACTCTGCCCATTCGACAAGATTCAACTCGTCGATATCTGGCCTGTAGATGTTGTTTAACCAGTCGAAGATCCACTGATCGTTTACAGGCGTGTTTTCAATTTCCTCCAACCATTTTCCCCACTGCTGCCAAGGAAGGGAAAAGATGAGAAAGGGGAACGGCGAAAGGGGGTAGTCCGAGTCTAGTTTCGTCCGGTATAAACACAGGGCCTTTCGGGCATCCGCATCCCTCTTCTCATCCTCATCCTTCTTCAGCACATACCAGAGAAGTGAGAATCGACCCGGATCTGACGCGGGCACCAGGAGATAGCCGGCATTCGATGAATCTTGATTGACCTCCTTGCCAAGTGCCTGGTCGATTTGAGTCAGGAGCCGGTCGACGGTTTTCCGTTCGGACTCAATAGGCAGGGTTTGATACCAGAGCACGCTCCCGAGCAGCGGTTCCCAAACCCAGTCGTTCCAGCCCTTTTCTCCGTCTGTGATCATCGTCGGCCGATCTCCCATCCACACCCACAACAGCGAGAAGATGGCCATTACGGCGAACAGAACCAACAACGGATTGCGGATCTGCTGCCAGAGTTTTCCACCAGCGCCGGCGCGTTTCTCGTGTAGAATGGGCTCCAGGTCGTCCAGGGTCTTGCGACAGACGGCGCGGCAGACGGAAATGAAGAATCCCAGATCCGGGTCGTGGCGGACGGGGGGGCCGTGACCTCCAAGGTGAAATAATCGTGCTCGAGCTGGGCCAGCAAGTGGCGGGTCAGGGCGGATTTGCCGGCGCCGCGCACGCCGGTTACGCCGAACACGCCCCCGTCGGACCGCCGCACGGCTTCCTGCAGCCGATTCGAATAACCCGCTACGTCGGTGTAATGCTCGACCCTGGACTGGATGGATTCGGCACGATCCGAATGCCCCTCGGGCAACGGATTGACCGGCGAGCGACGCAGCCGCAGGAGGGCCCAGTAGAAGACAGCCACCGGCGTAGTGAGGACGATCGTGATTAACACGAGATCGAAATCTATCCTTCTGTCTAGGCCGATGAGCACCGCGAGAAACCATGTCAGAATGATCCAGGCAGGGATGTGGGGCAGCCAACGGCGCAGGAGTGGACCCGAAGCCCAGAGGGTACGGCGCGTAAGCACTGATAGCACACAGGCGATGCCCAAGAGCGCCGCAAATGCGATCGCTAGGATGCTCCCATCCAACAGGGCTCCCCAAAAGCCTCCCCACAAAAAGGCCAAAAGCAGAATCAGGGAGACGAGTGACCAGGCGTAGAGCGTAGGCGCCGAGAGCCATTTGGTCAGCTTCGCATCTAGCCGCGGAATTCGTTCCAGTGCACGCTCGACAGTGCTGAAGAGCCGGGGGACGGTCGTCCCGACCAGAATCGGCATTGCAAGCACAAGGGTGACAGCAAGGATCTGGTCGCCGGAATCTACACCAAGCACCAAGACGCCAACGGCTATGGCGACATTGAGCAAGCCGATGATCAGGAGCCAGCGCGGCCAGTCGGCAGGCCGTCCCGCAAGCCGGCAACGGAAATTGGTCAGAGTGACGATCAATGCCGGCGCTAAGTGCACCAATGCCAGCCCGAAGACATTCAGTCCTTTCATCCAGTACAAGAGGACGGTCAGGATCGCAAGCCCGAGCAGCAAGCTGGCCGTTGCGGCATAGGCCACCGGCCGTTTCCGAAAGACGGCTCGGACCCGTGCCCGGAAAGTGGTCCGACGCCCGCCCAACCTGTTCCCATATGACATGTCTGCTCTTATCCTCCCGCCAATCCAGAACAGGGAGCTAAAGCGCCTATATTCGGCGTGTGGATACTCTACTCCAATTCTAACCCGCTGGTAGTTAATATTTAAATGATTTGTTGGGCACGCTGCCGTCCAAAAATGCGATTCGCTGCCTACCTGCCCCGTCCCTGGGGAGGGTGTCGCAAAAGCCCCTCTCCCGCCGGGAGAGAGCCTGCCCCGAGCGCAGCGAGGGGGCTTGGGGAGAGGGGGGCAAAGGACGAGATCGGTGCCTTTTGCGACACCCTCCTGGGGCGGTAGGCAGGCGCTCACCACACCAACGATGCGGTTCGCGCCGGTTGCTCCGCGCCCGGCGCTCACCACATCCTACCGGCTTTGCCCAACCTACGAGCTAGCCCAATCTACCTCTGATCCACTTGGCGTGCGCCGGCAAAGCGGTGCAATCCGCCCTGCATTAGGAGGGTAGGATATTGAATTCCATTTACAGGGAATGCTTACCGAAGGTTATGATGTACCGGAGCCTTCGAGCCTATCGAGTTTTATTGAGGTTGCCGCTTAGAGACCAATGCCATTAACTTAAACATTAACCACTATCGCCCGGTGTATCGAAATATGGGGACTGGCTACGGCAGGTAACGCATGGCTGGCGCTCTCAAGCAGTGAGATTTGACCATTCAGAAAATTTATGTGCGCCCTCAGCCTGGAATGTGACAGAGTAGGGTTAGGTTCTCGAGGGAGGATGCATCGGTGCCATGACTATCCATACGACGGCAGAGAGACGGATCGGTGTTTACGGCGGGGAGCAACTCGCTCGCTACGGCTTCGGCGATGGGCACCCCTTTGGCCCGGATCGCCACGACGCCTTCTGGGATGCCCTCGCGGAGTCGGGTCTGAAGGCGAAGATTCGGAGTCTGCCGCCGGTCCAGGCGCGGGACGAGGAGGTGCTGCGCTTTCACACCGGTCCCTACCTCGAACAGGTACGGCAGCAGTCCGCAACAGGCCAGGGCTATCTGGATTATGGCGATACGCCGGCCGTGGTGGGCATCTACGAGTCGGCGCTGTTCGTGGTCGGGAGTACACTGGATGCGGTGGCGCGGATCCTGGCCGGGGATCTGACCCGCGCCATGGTGCCTATCGCCGGGCTCCACCACGCGCGACGCGACGGGGCGGCCGGCTTCTGCGTCTTCAACGACTGCGGCGTCGCCATCGAGACCCTGCGGCAAGTGCACGGTATTCAGCGCATCGCCTATGTGGATATCGATGCCCACCATGGCGATGGGGTCTTCTACGCTTTTGACGATGACCCCGAGCTCGCCGTGGTCGACTTCCACGAGGATGGGCACTATCTGTATCCGGGCACCGGCCATGCCGACGAAACCGGAACCGGCGCGGCCCGTGGTACCAAGTTGAACGTGCCTTTGCCCCCCTTTGCCGAGGATGGGCAATTCCTGCGTCTGTGGTCCAGGGCCGAGCGTTTCATCGAAAACTACAGGCCCCAGTTTATTCTGTTGCAGTGCGGGGCGGATGCCCTGGCCGGCGATCCCATCACCCACCTGCAGCTGAGCCCGGCGGTGCACCGGCAAGTAACCGCCTCCCTGTGCCGGATCGCCGATGAGATTTGTGAGGGTCGTCTCCTCGCCATGGGTGGCGGTGGCTATGAGCGCGACCACACGGCGCGGGCCTGGACCCAGGTGGTGGCCGCTATGGTCGAAACCACCGAGCGCGGGATCGAACCATGAGGTCACTCCAAGCTAAATTCCACATCGGGCAGGTGATCCGCCACCGGCTGTTCAATTACCGGGGCGTTGTCCTGGACGTGGACGCGATGTTTCTGGGCAGCGATGCCTGGTACGATCAGGTGGCGCGCTCGCGTCCACCCAAGGACAAGCCCTGGTACCGGGTGCTGGTACACGAGGCGGAGCACCAGACCTATGTGGCGGAGCGCAATCTGGAGCCGGACCCATCCGGAGACCCGATCCGACATCCCCTTTTGACTGCCTTCTTCACCGACCACGAGGATGCCGGCTACCGGCTGCGTTTTCGGCATAATTGAGACCAATTATGGAAATGTTTGGTGTGGTCCGGAGGGAAAAGATCCCTCCTGCGTCGGGACAGGGTTTGACGGGTTGCATTACGCTGTGTGAGGTGGACCCCAGGCGTTTCCCTGCGCGGCTAACGCAACCTACACCCAACGCGAGACCCGCCTCAGGCCACTTTCCATAGATTGCCCCGAATCGACATGTCCCTGGGCGTAGAACCATGACCCAAGTAGAGATACAACAGGCCGTTGAGTCGATCTGGACCCTGTTCCGGGAAACCGACCGGCGTCTCGACCAGCGTGTCGCAGAGACCGACCAGCGTCTCGACCAGCGTATCGCAGAGACCGACCGGCGTCTCGACCGGCGTTTCGAGGCCACGGAGCGGGAAATCGCGGCCCTCTCCGCCCAGACGCGGGCGGTCGAGAACCTGTTTACCAGCCAGTGGGGCCGGTTGCTCGAGGCCCTCGTAGAGCCAGGAGTGGTCGAGCTGTTCCAGGCGTGGGGGATCGCGGTCAACCGCAGCCTGGAGCGGCCGCGGGTACGCCGGGGCGGAGAGGAGCTGGAGATCGATCTGCTACTGGTGAACGGTGACGCCCTGGTGGTGGTGGAGGTCAAGAGCACCCTGCGGGTAAAGGACGTGCGCAAGTTTCTTGAAGACCTGAAGAAGTTTCCGGAGTTCTTCCCCGAATACCGGGGCTACCGCCTGTTCGGAGCGGTTGCCGCCTTGGGCATCGATGAGTCCGCGGACCGGTATGCCTATCGCCAGGGGTTGTTCGTGCTGACCCTGGGTCGTGAGGGACTCGTCACTCTGCGCAATGACAGTGGCTTCCGGCCAAAGGATTTTGCCGCCGATGATAGCGTTGGGGGTAGTGGTTAAGGTTTAAATGGAAACCTAGCCACTAGCAGTGTGTTGGGCGCGCCACAAGCTGTACCCCCTCTCCCTCCGAGGGTGTCGCAAAAGCCCCTCTCCCGCCGGGAGAGGGGTTGGGGAGAGGGGATCAAATAAGAAATGGGGAGTGGTCAATGAACCCCTCTATGCTGACCACTTAAAAATTTACCACTACCGCGTTGGGAAAGTGATGGTGGTTAATATTTAAATGATTTGTTGGGCACGCCGCCGTCCCTGGCGACTTTGCCCAACCTACGAGCTTGAGAGCATCTGTACCAGGTGACCATGAGCGTCCGACCGAGTCATCACCCGACGCGCTACTGGCACCGGCTGGAAGACGGCCGCATCCAGTGCGATGTCTGCCCGCGGGCCTGTAGGCTCAAGGCGGGGCAGCCGGGGTTGTGCTTTGTGCGTATCTGCGCGGATGATCAGATCCTGCTCACCAGCTACGGGCGTTCGAGTGGTTTCTGCGTGGATCCGATCGAGAAGAAGCCGCTCAACCACTTTCTGCCCGGTACCCCGGTGTTGTCCTTTGGGACAGCCGGCTGCAATCTCGCCTGTAAGTTCTGCCAGAACTGGGATATGAGCAAATCCCGGCAGATTGATACCCTGGCCGCAAGCGCTATGCCCGCGGCCATCGCCCGCAAGGCCGAGGAGCTGGGGTGCCGTAGCGTCGCCTATACCTACAATGACCCGGTCATCTTTCTCGAGTATGCGCGGGATACGGCCCTGGCCTGCCGGGAACGGGGCATCCGTAACCTGGCGGTGACCGCAGGCTACGTCAATCCGGGGGCGCGGGAGGACCTCTTCTCCGCCATGGATGCGGCCAACGTGGATCTGAAGGCCTTTACTGACGACTTCTACCGGCGCCTCTGCAGCGGCCGGCTGGCGCCGGTGTTGGAGACCTTGGAATACCTCAAACAGGAGACCCAAGTCTGGCTCGAGCTCACTACCCTGCTGATTCCGGGCCACAATGATTCCAACGCCGAATTGGAGCGCATGTGCGCCTGGGTCCGGGAGCACCTGGGCCCCGAAACCCCCATGCACTTTACTGCCTTTCATCCTGACTGGAAGCTGCAGGACCTGCCGCCGACGCCGCCCGAGACCCTGACCCGGGCGCGGGTGATCGCCCGCCGCAACGGGATACGCTACGCCTACACCGGCAACGTCCGGGATCCCGAAGGGGGGAGCACCTGGTGCCACAGGTGCGGGGCGCTGCTCATCCAACGCGATTGGTACCGGCTCGGGACTTGGGGACTGACGCCGGAGGGCAAGTGCACAGCCTGCGGTACCGCCTGTGCCGGCCACTTTGAATCCCAGCCCGGCACCTGGGGTGCCAGGCGCCTGCCGGTAAGTATGCCGGCATGATCCGAAGCTGGAGACTGATTTGTGAGGATACTCCGGAGTCAGGCCCTGCGCCCCGCCCATTATCCGGTCCTATAGGGACCAATGGGCATTCATTGTGGACAACCCCACCGCCGCACGCCACAATTGACACCTTCGGGTTCGGAGCGTACAGCGCGACCGGTGGCGGTGCGCCCGCTTGCAAAAGACGTTAACCTAATATCCTGGATTACCACACGCTGTGTGCCTGTTGCGGATTCGGTCCCCGGTTTTTCTTCAGGTTTCAGATGGTCGCCGGCCAACGCCCGGCGATTCTCTGTTCCGATCTTTCCGCGGTTACCGATAAACCACCCCTGGCAAAAATTGGAGGAGAAGCTCGAAATGACAGTTACCCACGACGGTGCGACCCGCACCAACAATAAGAAGCTGCTGGCATGGGTCGATGACATAGCCCGACTCTGCGAGCCGGATCGCATCTACTGGTGCGACGGATCTCAAGAGGAATATGACCGCCTGTGCGGCGAGTTGGTGGAGGCCGGGGTCTTCACCCGCTTGAATCCGGAAAAACGGCCCAACAGCTATCTCGCCCGCTCCCACCCCAGCGACGTGGCGCGGGTCGAGAACCGCACCTTTATCTGCTCGAAGAAGGAAGAGGATGCAGGTCCTACCAACAACTGGATGGACCCCAAAGAGATGCGGGCCATTCTCGACGAGAAGTTCAAGGGCTGCATGCACGGACGGACCATGTACATCATTCCCTTCAGCATGGGCCCGCTGGGCTCCGACATCGCGCACATCGGATTCGAGATCACCGACTCGGCCTACGTGGTGGTCAACCAACGGATCATGACCCGCATGGGACAGCAGGTCTTGGACGTGCTGGGTGACGACGGCGACTTCGTGCCCTGCGTCCATTCGGTCGGCGCCCCTCTGGAAGCGGACGCGAAGGATGTCACCTGGCCCTGCGCCCCGAATATCGACGACAAATACATCACCCACTATCCGGAGACCCGGGAGATCTGGTCCTACGGCAGCGGCTACGGCGGCAACGCCCTGCTCGGTAAGAAGTGCCTAGCCCTGCGCATCGCCTCCGTCATGGCCCGCGACGACGGCTGGCTGGCCGAGCACATGCTGATCCTGGGCATCGAGTCCCCCGAGGGGAAGAAGACCTACGTGGCGGCGGCCTTCCCCAGCGCCTGCGGCAAGACCAACCTCGCCATGCTGATCCCGCCGAAGACCATGGAGGGCTGGAAGGTCACCACCATCGGCGACGACATCGCCTGGATCAAGCCCAAAGAGGACGGCAAGTTCTACGCCATCAACCCCGAGTACGGCTTCTTCGGTGTGGCACCGGGCACTAACTACAAGTCCAATCCCAATGCCATGGAGTCGCTGAAGGAGAACTGCATCTTCACCAACTGCGCCCTCACCGACGACGGCGATATCTGGTGGGAGGGGATGACCGATGAGCCGCCGGCGCACGCGATCGACTGGAAGGGTAATGACTGGAACCCTGGTACGGGCACCCCGTCCGCCCACCCCAACTCCCGCTTCACTGCACCGGCCTCCCAGTGCCCCTCCATCGACCCGGACTGGGAGAATCCCGCCGGCGTACCCATCAGCGCCTTCATCTTCGGCGGGCGGGTGAGCCACAACTTCCCGCTGGTCTATCAGGGCTACAACTGGGAGCACGGGGTCTACATGGCCGCCACCATGGGCTCCGAGGCCACCGCCGCCGCCATCGGCCAGGAGGCCATGCGCCGCGATCCTATGGCGATGCTGCCCTTCATCGGCTACAACATGGCCGAGTACTGGAAGCACTGGCTGAAGATCGGGCGCTCGCGCGTGGCCACGCCGCCGCGGATCTTCCGCGTCAACTGGTTCCGCAAGGACGATAAAGGCAAGTTCATCTGGCCCGGCTTCGGCGAGAACATGCGGGCGCTGCAGTGGATCGTCGAGCGTTGTACGATTGGAGCCGAGGCGATCGAGAGCCCCATGGGCTGGGTACCGCCCTATGAGGCCCTGGACTGGAAGGGACTGGATTTCGGCAAGAAATCCTACTTCGCCATCATGAACATCGACCGCGAGGTGGCGCGCAAGGAAGCCAACGACCAGGAAGAGCTCTTTACCCGCTTCGGCGATCACCTACCGCGGGAGATGGAGATCGAGCGCGAGATGCTGCTTCAGCGTCTCTACCACTCACCGAAAGTCTGGGACCTTTCGGCGGCCGAGGCGAATTGAGGACCGACAAAAATCCCCCGCCATCGGCGGGGGGCATTGCTCCCACGCCGCCCTGAGCGGTTGATCGGGGAGCGACTGATTGATCGGGGCCGCAGCTGCGGCCCCGATTTTTTAGCAATCCTGAAGTGGAGCTGGAGCAAAACCTAATCCCACAGACAAGCCAATCAGCTAGGCCCCTTCCGGGAGGCCGGATGCTCAAAGTCCGGATGCTTATAGAGGGGAATGCGTCGCGGTTCATGGTCACTCTCCTCGACATAGCGGAGGCGCGACCAAGCGGCAATCGCCACAACGAGTGCCAAAATCAGTAGGACGATAATGTGATTGATAGTGCGATTGCGGGTAATCATTTGATCTCATTCTCACAAAAACTACCGCGCCGACCAGCTCCGGTCGGTCGGCATACAGCTTGACCTTTCTATCCCAGTAGGCCCAATAAGAGCGGAGCTGTCACAGACTACCATAGCTATCATAAATTACCATATAAATGTTTGCTAATACTCCTTGACCTGGATAGAAGACAGGGCCACCGAATAATACCCACGTTAGCGGAAGAGAAAACGACGAAGCGCGCGAAAAAGATCCCTCCCTTCGGTTCGGGATGACAATTTCGCGCGGATTCGCGTGATTCGTCGTTTCACCTCTTGTTTGTCGACCGGTAACGCTTAACTTAATGGCATTGAGCTGGGTCTTACCCGAGCATGGTACAGCTTTCAATGTCTCACCCGATCGATCAGGATCTTCACGATACCGATCTGGCCTGGTTTGACCATGCTCACTTCAGCTTCCAGGTCGCCGCTTTGGGGGGTGGCTTGGCCGCTCTTGGAGATGCGGGCGCCGATGGTCACTTGACCGAATTCGGATAGCTTCATGGTGGGGATCACCGTCATGGCGTCGGTGAGGGTGATAGTCAAGGGTAGATCCCGGACGTGTCCGCGGTGGACCGCAAGCGGCATGGGGGGGCCTGCGGCCGCTTTGGCGTAGATGAAGAGGCTGTCGTTCATATTCGCCTGGGGCCAGAGAGATTCCGCCAGGGATACTTCTACCCTTACCCCAGCGGTAGCTGCCGCGGGCTGGGGGCCGGCCGGCCGTTCCGGCTTGGCGGCGTCAGCGGTGTTGGGTGGGGTCCCTTGCGCGGTGTCCCCGGTCTCGGTTCCAGCCGGTACTTGCTCCGGCGCTTGCTCCGGCTCCGGCTCCGGCCTTGGGCGGCTGCGGGCCTGGGTGATGTAGCGCGTGAGCTCCGCCGCTTCCGTGCTCTCCGGGTCGAAAGTCGCCAGCAGCGCCTCCCATTGCTCCACGGCTTGGTCATAGCGGGCGGCTTGGAAGGAGACCAGGCCCTCGAGCCAACGGGCGCCGGTGTGTTCCGGGTCGATCTTCAGGGCGGCTTGGATCAGCTCGGCCGGGCGGCCCGCCAGGGCACTGCCGTGGTTGGCGGCAATCGCCTCGGCATAGGCCACCAGGACGTCCGGGTTGTCCGGTGCCAGGTCGTAGGCCCGCTCCAGGGCCTGGAGGGCGCGCTGCGGCTGGCCCATGACGAAGTAGGTACGGCCCAGCATCATCCAGCCTTCCAGGTTGTCCGGGTGCCGTTCCAGCTTGTCCCCCAGGCGCTGTACCATCACCTCCAGGGGTGGTATCTCGCCTTGGGGCCCCGGATGTGCCGCCGGCGCCTGGGGCCCCGCGGTGGCTGCCGCCAAGCGGGGGATGAGCTCGCTGTTCCCCAGGTACAGATACAGGGAGACTGCCACCGTGGGCAGGAGGACCGCAAGCAATACGACGGTCCAGCGTCCATCGCCGGCCTCAGCGGCAGGCTCGGTAGGGGTGCCCTCGAGGTCATGGAGCAGCTCCCGCTCCAGGTCTTGGCGGGCGGTCTGGTATTGCTGCCGATCCAGCGCGCCGGCGGCTAGATCCGCATCCAGCTCTTGCAGCTGCCGGTGGAAGAGGGTCAAGGCGAACTCGTCTCGATCCGGGTCATCCCTGCTGCGGTCGCGCCGCGAGAGCAGAGGCGGCACGACGAACAGGAGCGCCAGGCCGATGAGTGCGGCGGCCGAGAGCCAGAAGATAGTCACTTGGGGGGTCCTGGTAGCGGTAAATTTTCAAGTGGTTAGCGTAGAGCGGTTCATCGACCACGCCCCGTTTCTTTTTTGATCCCTTCTCCCTGGCCTTCTCCCGGCGGGAGGGTGTCGTAAAAGGTGGCGCCCAACGCGGTCATTCTCGTTCCCACGCGCTGCGTGGGAACCTGGTTGCTCCGCGCCGCGGAGAGCATCGGGCCGGTGTCCACCATTCGTATACACGGGAGCCAAACCTGCCGGCTGTCCGGCGTTATCCGGCAGCTGGTCATTGGATCCGTAAGCCGTCTGAAAGACGGTGGTCCCAGCCGGTCCGGGACCGCCGACATTTTGTCGGCCCCTGGGATCGCCGATATCTTGTCGGCCCCTGGGATCGCCGATATCTTGTCGGCCCCTGGGATCGCCGACATTCTGTCGGCTCCCGGGACTACCGATATTTCGTTGGCCCTTCCGGCTATCGGGGAGGACCTGAATGCCGAGTTGCCGGTCCAAATGGTCATCAGTCATGCCTATTTTTCTCGTTCCCATGCGCTGCCTGGGAACCAGAGACCGGGAGCGGGGCTTTTGCGACACCCTCCCGGTGGGAGCGGGGCTTTTGCGACACCCTCGGCGGGAGAGGGGGCGAAGCAGCCAGCCCCGGAGCGTTTCTTCCTGAACCATTATCGAGATCCCGATCCGATCCGTCTTGATCCGGTCCGGGGGTGGTGAGCAGCTCCCGCAGCTGCTCCCGCTCCGGTGCGGAGAGGGCGTGATCCGGGTCCTGCCGCTTGCGCAGGAGGGTGCGGACCAGTAACCAGGCGCCCACCGCGATGAGTAGAAAGGGGCCGAACCAGAGCAGGTAGGTGGAGGGCTTCAACGGCGGGTCGTAGAGGACGTGATCGGTATAACGGTCCACCAGGTAGCCCTTGATCCGGGCCTCGTCCTTGCCCTCCTGTACCAGCCGATAGACCTCTTCGCGCATGATCTGCGCCACGTCCGCCTGAGAGGCCGCGAGGGTCTCGTTCTGACAGACCACGCACCGCAACTCCGTAAGCAGGGCGCGGAAGTCGGCGGCCTGTTCCGGGGTGTCGAAGGTGAACTGTTCGAGGGTGTAGCCGCCCGCTATGTAGGGTATCAAGGCCCCAAGCAGGGCGAGCAGAGGCAGGGTAGGGCGCATATGCTAAGGCTCGGATTTCAGGGTTGCGTAGATGGGGCGCAGTCGATCCTTCCAAATATCGGGGGTGATCGGCCCTGTGTGCTTGTAGCGAATGGTGCCCTTGCGGTCGATGAAGAAGGTTTCGGGGGCGCCGACCACACCCCAGTTGACGATAAGGGGATCCGTGTCTCCCACCATGGCAGTCAGGGCATAGGGATTGCCGTGGCTGCGCAGGTAGTCGATGGCCCGGGTGCGCTCGTCCCGCCAGTTGAAACCGACGATCTTGATGCCTTCGCGCCCGGCCAGTCGCAGCAGCTGCGGGTGCTCTTGGCGGCAGCTTACACACCAGGTGCCCCAGACGTTGACCAGGGTGATATCACCGCGCAGGGCCTCCTGGGTGACTAACCGGGTGGGATCGAGGAGGCTGGGACGCGAGAACTCCGGCGTGGGCTTGTCGATCATGGTGGAGGGGATGGCACTGGGGTCGCGCATCAGGCCATTGAAGAGCAATGCCGCCAAGGCGACGAATATCCCCAGGGGTAGCAAGGCGCTGATGAATTTACCCATCCTCAGACCCTCGTGGTCACCGTACCTGCCACTATCCTACGGGTTGTTTTCTCTCGTTCCCACGCGCCGCGTGGGAACGCGGAAGCTCCGCGCCGCGGAGGGTCTCGGAGACACTATGAGCCATAGCCGCTACCGTCTTGTCGAACCGCAAGCGCCGCACTCTCTCGTTCCCACGTAGCGTGTGAGAGCGAGAAAAACTTTTGGGAATGAAGAGGCAAAGTGGACTTGCATCGGAACAGAGTATCTACGAGCTAAATCGTGCTCTCACCATGCGCAAGGCCGATCAAGTACCATACGCCATGAAATTTAGAAAAGATTAGAATCAGATCCTTGAAATCCTTGAAGGCTGTTTCTGCAGTGCCTTCGAAATGATAATGTACAAAGCTCGAATCGGGATAGGCGTGGTAGATTGCCCTAAAGTCGGGGTTTTTTCGCAAGGTATTAGGATTCAAGAAGGACTTCCCTGCCTGCGTGTCAAAAGCTATGTCGTAAACAAACTGCGCAAAGTAGTCCTTCGGTGTCAATCTGATGGGAGAACCTATTCCATCGTAATAGCCCCAGAAATATCTCGTGTCGTCTGTTCCGAAATCGGCGACTTTGCCTTTCTGAAATTTGGTTATGAATAATTCCGATAGATTTCTACTGTACGGCGAGAATCCAAGACCACTGGCTTCATGAACATGCTCGCTTAATGAAACAAAGTCTGCGGATTTGACCGCCTTTAAGATGACATCCGCTTTTGTCATCAGCAGCGCTTGCGCTGATTCGTCCAAGTTGTCCGAAAGTGCTTGCGCACATAACAACCAGGATAGACCGAATATCAACAAGGTCGCCTTTAAGAACAGGGTTCTTTTCATATGTATACGCTCATTTAGTTGGTTCAGAAGAAACGAAGGTTTGGAGACCGACATGTCGTTTCACGGGATGCTGTTGTAAAATCCACTCTTGGAGGCTTGACGACAGTATCCCCCTCGCCGATGCCCTGAACCAAAATATCGGCCTTTGCTTAACTGAACAGCACTGAGTTATCGGGTAGTACGAGAAATGAAATAATCGTATGAAAAGAGTGTAGGGGAGACAATTGGTGGGTGTGATAATTCACTGACTTCCTTTTTGAACCAATCCCAAGTTTGCGTCTGCCTTTCACGATGCTGACTAGCGATCAATATCCTAGGACAAATCTTTCTGCTCCAATCATAGTGACGTCTTAGTTTGGAAACATCCCATTTATGATCTCTCAGGATCTTGGCCGTGAGGGAAATAGCATTTTTCAGGGTTTTCGTTCTGTTCCCAGACTCGCAGATTTCCAAGGCTATTGATTCAGTATTCCCGGTCCCTCCCCTTCCATCCCCTGCATGCCAGGCAATTTCGTTGAGCGGGATACACTCGATTGCCTCCTTCTGGTCTACAACAATATGATAGCTGGCGGTTCTGTTGTTTTCACTATTGGTTAACCAGGCTCGTTCATTTTTCGCTGTTGAGTTCTTGTTAGCTGTAGAATGGATGGTGAGGTAGCGTGGGGTCATGCCCCTACCCGGCCGCCTGTCGTTTGGCACAGTCTTCGGAATATGGTCCTTAGTGTAAGGTACGATATGTATTTTACTCCTATGCTGTGTTTTCATACGCAGGTAATCGTGATAGCGATTGGCGAGGAAACTTCTGATGAATAAATCTGCATACCTATTCAATGTTTTGGCCGTTCTTAATATCTCCTGTAACTCATTGAATTCCCAATAAGTAATGCCGTTACCGTCGAAGATACTGGCAACGATCATTTTTACCTCTTGGTAGCTCAATCTCCCACCACGGAGTGCTTTGATTAGAGCTCTTTTTACGGAAAGGTCTCGAGCAAGAGCGACGAATCTGTAGTTTTTTGCCATCTTAATGTCTCCTCAAATTTGCGTTCATTTGCGGATAAATCTTCTGTAACGGCGATCCGTGATCGCGAGCAGTCCACCTAGGGCCATGCATAGGCCGCCGAGCCAGATCCAGCGCACGGCGGGTTTGTAGTAGATGCGCAGGGCCCAGTCGCCATCCCTCCCACTCTCACCTAGGGGTTCGCCGAGGGAGACATAAAGATCGCGTGTGAATCCCCAGTCGATTGCGGCCTCGGTCATGGGCTTGGGGCTGGTGAAGTAGGTGCGCTTTTCGGGCTCCAACACCGCGATCTGCCGGTCCCCTTGGAAGACCAGGAAGCGGCCTCGGACGGCCCGATAGTTGGGGCCGGGTACTGTGGTCACGCCTTCGAACCGGAAGCGGTAGCCGGCGGTCTCATGGACGTCACCGGGGGACATGCGAATGTCCTGTTCGCTGCCGAAGTTGGAGACCATGGTGACACCGAAGATGAACATAGCGACGCCCAGATGGGCCAGGAGCATGCCGTAATAGCCACGTCCGCCGCCCTTCAGGTCCGCGGCCACGGCCGCGATGTCCCGTCGGCGACGCAGGCGGTCCCGCAGCCCCGCCAGGTGGGCGAGGAGCACCCAGGCCACCAGCCCCAGGCCCAGGGCGACCAACAGGGAGCCGCCCGTGGTTTTGGGTGGGAACAGGCTGGCCACACCGGCGGTGGCGAGGGAGACTAGGGCGGCGATCCCGAGCCCCTTGACCAAGCGGCCGGCCTGATCCCGTTTCCAGCGGGTCATGGGGCCGATGCCCAGGGCCAGGGCCAGGAAGGGCATGAGGGCCAGGAACATCCGGTTGAACCAGGGGAAGCCCACGGAGATCTTGCCCCAGCCCATGGCCTCGTAGATCAGAGGGGCCAGGGTGCCGAACAGGACCAGGGCGGCGAAGGCCGTCAACAGCAGGTTGTTGACCAGGAGAAAGGTCTCCCGGGACAAGGGGTCGAAGCGCCCGCCGCCGGAGACTTCCGGCGTGCGCCAGGCGTAAAGGGCCAGGGAACCGCCGACCACGAGGCACAGGAACACCAGGATGAAGGTGCCGCGAGCAGGGTCCGTGGCGAAGGCGTGCACCGAAGTCAGCACCCCGGAGCGCACCAGGAAGGTGCCGAGCAGGCTCAGGGAGAAGGCGCACAGGGCCAAGAGCAGGGTCCAGCGCTTGAATGCCGCCCGCTTCTCGGTGACCGCCAGGGAGTGGATCAGGGCCGTGCCCACCAGCCAGGGCATGAGGGAGGCGTTTTCCACCGGGTCCCAGAACCACCAGCCGCCCCAACCCAGCTCATAATAGGCCCACCAGCTGCCCAGGGCGATCCCGAGGGTCAGGAAGACCCAGGCCACAGTGGTCCAAGGCCGGGACCAGCGCGCCCAGGTCGCGTCCAGCTTACCGCCCAGGAGCGCGGCGATGGCGAAGGCGAAGGCCACCGAGAAGCCCACATAGCCCATGTAGAGCATGGGCGGGTGGATGGCCAGCCCCGGGTCCTGGAGCAGGGGATTGAGGTCCCGTCCCTCCGGCGGCACCGGGAACAGGCGCGTGAAGGGGTTGGAGGTCAGCAGCATGAAGAGCAGGAAGCCGATGCCGATCAGGCCCAGCACCGAGAGCACCCGCGCTGCTACTTGGGGGGGCAGGTTGCGCCCGGAGGCCGCCACCGCCGCGCCCCAGCCGCCGAGCAGGAGGGCCCACAGCAGGAGCGAGCCCTCGTGGGCGCCCCACACGGCCGAGACCTTGTAAACGGCGGGCATGAGGCGATTGGAGTTGCGGGCCACGTAGAGGACCGAGAAGTCGTCACTCAGGAATGCCCACAGCAGACAGGCGAAGGCTAGGCTTAAGAAGGCGAGCTGACCCCAGGCCAGGGGCCGCGCCATAGCCATCCAGGACCGGCGGTGGGTGAAGGAGCCCGCGAGGGGAAGTATGGCCTGGATGATAGCCAGGGCCAGGGCCAGGATGAGGGCCAGGTGCCCCAGTTCCGGGATCATCGGCCCGCGGCCGTCTCGGTGCCGTCCGCTGCCTGGACGGGCCGCAGGCTGTCGGCCACCTCCGGTGGCATATAGGATTCATCGTGCTTGGCCAGCACCTCCTCGGCGTAGAAGACCCCGTCCTCACCTAGGCGGCCTTTGGCCACCACGCCCTGGCCTTCGCCGAACAGGTCCGGCAGGATCCCGGTGTAGCTCACCTCTAGGGTTTCGGCATTGTCAGTGACCGCAAAGGTCAGCGTCAGGCCGTCCCCTTGCCGGGCCAGGCTGTCCTTCACCACCAGGCCGCCGAGCCGGAATAGGGCGTTCGTCGGGGCCTCCCCGGCAGCCACCTGGGAGGGGCTGAAGAAATAGGAGAGATTGCTGCGCATGGCGCTGATAGCCAGGGCCGCGGCGATGCCCACGCCCAGGATGGCGAGGGCGACGAAGACGAAGCGCTTGTGTCTGGCCTTCACTGGTTAACCCATCACAAAACTATTCACGTGCAACCGAGATGCCTCCGTTCGCCCGTGCCTTCAGCACCTGTGACCTCAGCAGGCGAGCGAGACGGGCCAGGATGGCACGCCGCCGGCGGCCGAGCTGCACCAGCTCCAGGACCAGCAGGAGCAGGGCCATACCGTAGGCACTCCATACGTAGAAGGCGTAACCGCCTTGGGCGAAGAAGGTGTCCATTGTACCCCTCATGCAGGTTGTTATTTCGATTGCAGGGAGAAATTCCAGGGCAACCGATTTGTGGTTTTCTTGTTATGCGTTCTAACGTTAAGAATTTGGTAAAATACCTCTTTTTCAAGGCGCCCTGCATGCGATTGTTAGAGAGCAATTTTCCAGGGCTTGTTTAACTCAGCTATTTTCATGAAGTGCCTCAAGAAATAACTGTGCACGATGTTCATCACTTACCCCTTCCCATGTTGCTTCAAATATCTCAAAGGCTTTTCGGCTAATCTGAATTGGCTGTGCGAGTTCTTCACTAGCATCTATGGAAGCCTCTTCCAAAGAGGTTAGTTTCGCCGCCTTGATAATTGCGCTACTGATATTCTCTTTTTCGAGACTTCCCAGTTCACGTTGTATAGCTTTTGCTGTTGTTGAAGACACCCATATCTGTACAGTGTCGTAGTCAATTGGTTCACTTTGGACTCTAAAATAGTAGAGATTACTATCTGATGGAGCTGGCACGTCAAAATAGGGTTGGATTTTGATTCCCGCACTCGTTGTTACAGAGAACCTTTTTTTGTTTGTATCCTTCTCATATATTCTCGCGCCTTTGGACAGTGTCTCATTCCACTCAGAAAAATATCGATCCGCTTGAGGTGCTTTCAAACGCTCCTCAAAATAAAGAAACTCAGTCAAAGAGTCTTCCCATAAGAGCCAGCCAATGCGCATATTTGGCTCAATCCCTCCAGAAGTTTCTCTGACTTTCTCTGTTCGCATATCTATCAGTTCGGAATATTGTTTGAAGACATCCTGCATAACCACGTCTGCGGGAAGGCTAGTATCGTCTATCCTGATAGATCTCGTTGCGGCGGGGTGCATCATCGTAGTACCACATACAGATTTGATCGGCCGCCCCCTCAACCCAGGTACCCGTAGCAGCTTTTGTTCAACTCCTAGCCCTTTATGATTGACATCTATGTTCAAATTGCTCCACCCGCTATGCGGAATACCTTTCGCCGCGCAATAAACCTTATTCCAGTCATCTTCCTCAAGCTTACGTCCCATCATATGGGCAACTTGAGTAGCAAGAAGAATCTTCGTCCTACTGTATTCTTCTTCAGAAAATACGGCTAACGTTGCGCTACTACTTTCAGACATTTTCTACAGTTCCTAGATCGCTTTTTCGATACTTTCATGAACCAGCTTTCGAAAAGTCGCAAAATCGACGAGATTCTGTTCCCTAGGCAAGGCAGAAGCTAACCACTCGCTATATAATCTACGCAAATCAGGCTCATTATCACGCGCCACATGAAGATATTCAGTAACCGGAATATTGCCATTCCGATTATTCACGAAAAGAGAAACCGAGTCTTTGGTCGAAGTTTCTCTACTTATAGTGCCGATACGCTCGTCTAGTTTTAGTTTTCGACAATGCAATACCAAATCACAACCAGCTGTGTTGTCACTAACAAACTGCTTAAATGTACCGTGCTGCTTATCGAATATGTCGAGTCGCTCTGTAACAAAGCCGGCATTTCTAACGGCGACCTTCAAAGCATTCCATACTTTTTCGGACGAATTCATGAACACGAGCAGCATCCAATGACCATGCCTTAGAACTCGATAGCATTCAGCAAGACTCTGTTCCATCAACCTCCCGTATTCTTCAATTTGCTTCCCCTGCACTTTATTTACAATTGCCTCGTTTGTGTTATCTGTGAATTCGCCGAGCCATGCTTCCCAAAGTATATTCATCTCGGAATAATTGATATTGGCTCCGAACGGCGGATCAGTGAATACAAAATCAATGGACTCGTCCGGGAGATAATACAGATCGGTAGCAGAGTTACAGACAATAGATTTCTTGCCAGTATATTTAATGGCGGTCGTTTCAAGATGGTCAAGTATACTAGCCGCTTTGCGCTCAAACGTCACGAATACATTAGCCTCGTTAAAGATAAACGGAACATTGAAGCGCGCTGTATTTCCACTACCACCCCAGAATCGGAACTCAGACAAGCGTGTTACCCTCTGGTATAGGGAAGTGAATACAAAAGCCAGCACTGATGCTAATCTGGATTCTGCAAGTCTATGAATACCCCTCCAAAGATGGCTCATTGCTGACAAATTACGAGAGGTGTAGAATTTATCGATTGTGGTAAGGCTATGTTTTCTTGGCTGGTTGAGATTTACTCCTTCAGGAAGTATGGTACTAGGATAAAAATCGTTCAGCAGAAAACGGCCCGAGTCCGCTTTTCTTATAACGGCCAGGTCGGATTCAGTAAGTGGATGCTCTACTTGCGTCTTCCCACAACACTTATATCCCAGTATTACGGGCTCAGCTACAGTACGACTCAATAACCGTTTTTTTATGTTTTTTCCACATGAAGGACAGGGAAACTCTTTCAGTATCTTATGTTCACGAACGGTACGACCATACTTTCTACAATGGTCCCACAACAAGAATTCTGTAGAGCACTGAGGGCAAGAAACATGGTATGACCATACGGTGTAGAGTATCTCCGTGTTTCTACCACACTCGCGGCATTGGGTTGTATAAAGCTGTTTTCTAACATCAGATACGACAGATATAACAGCCTTCAATGCCGCTGCGAATTCGTACGGTGAAACCGATTCAGTAAAATTGTGGCTAATAAAGCATGCTGCCGGAGAAAGCTCATTTAAGATGACATCAACTCCGGCAGTTCGGGCAGCAACTCCTGTCATACCACTTCCCCCAAAAGGATCTAGCACTACACCGCCCTCGGGAAGATAGTGTTCTATAAATTCAACGATCCCTTGAGGTGGAACCTTCGTGTGGTATGTATGGGCATCGTATGTGTATGTGTTTTTCCCAGCTGATACTTCTAGCCTTTGGGCATCAGGCACAGTCTTGGCCGGTTCCCGGTGAGCATTCAATATGTCCTGAAGGAACTCTTGAGAATTTGATATAAAACGACCGTTCTTAATAAGGGATAGTATCGACGCAGTTGGGGCCTCTAGAAGCTCAACTGCTTCTTCATCAGTGAACAAATCTGCCTGGTCTGATTTCAGAGCCTGTCTGGTTGCACCCATTGACGCAAATGTTCCATTTTGCAGTACTATGGGTTCCTTTCGAAGTATTTCTCCTTTTTTTACTTTCTCAAAGAGCTCAGTTATTTTCCCCTGTTGTTTTGACGATGGGGATGTGGAGCTTCGTCCCCACTGTTCCACAGCGACTAGTGAAGTGCCGATAAATTGAGCCAAATCAGACTTAGAAATGCGGGAGCACTCTCGAATTTCTTGAAGTTGATCGGCAATTGGTATAAGACTTTTATTCATATAGATACTGATGCTATTCGATTGGTGGTTTTTATGCTCTCTAACAGATGAAATGGACTGACATCGGTTTTTCCGACACTATAGGACCTTAGAAAAATAGGTGTTTTTACCAATCGAGAGACTCTAACCCATTGATTATTCAGACATGCCGTTGACGAAAACTGTATTTTTCAAGGTACCCTATATTGACATCAGTCTAACCCAATATCTGGACGAATAGAACGCCCGGATATTGCCTCTCTTCTCCAGATCCGATCCAACACGATTCAGCCTATCGCTGCGGGGCGCATCGCTCTCCCGGCGGGGATCACTATCTGGGCATCTTGAAAAAAAGGTGTTTTCACCAATCGGGCGACCCTAAGCCTTTGATTATTCAAGCGTGCCGCTGACGAAAGTCGTATTTTTCAAAGTGCCCTGATTTTGTTGGACGAAGTCAACTGGTTTGATTCGCCAGCGAAAACACCAATCGCTCGAATCCCACCGCTACTACGCTGAAGCTGTGCAGGCGTGGCAAGTCGCCGAATTTGGCCTTCAACTTGGCCTGATAGCGCGCTAAACCCGCTTCGGCCTCGCGCTGTTTGTTTTGCACGGCGGGCAGCGCCCGTAAGGCATCGCGATCCATTGTTTTGAGGGTTTTACCATCGAGTCCGGCCTCTTTCAGCGACACGAATTTAAACTCGATGAGGATATCCAGTATCCGGTACTGACGCCTGTCCGGGCGCACGATCATGGTCAGATCCGCATGACCGCGTTCGATTTCCGCCTCCGATTCCATGATGTACAGGGTGTCATTGAAGAGCAGGGTCAGAAACGCGGTCTTGACGGTCAACTCATTGCTCCAGGCGTAATCGCGGTTGCTGAACACCTTGAAATATTTTTGTTCCACGAAATCACACAAAGGTTGCAGATCACCGCGCTGGTACAGGGCCTCGGCGGCCCGACGCACTAGGTCTCCATCCCTTCCTTCCGGCAGGAGCATTTCCTGAATTTGTTCCGCATAGAGCTTGCGGATGACCAGGTTGGGGATGCGCAGGATAAGCTCGCCGAAGGGTGTCACACCGCCCAGGGTCAGGATGCCGAAATAGTACAGGAGGGATGCCACAAAGCCGGTATCCTTGGGGGTGTAGAGTATGTCCTCCACACCAAAGCGATCGGCCAGCTCGAAAATCGTTACGGATGCTGTTTCCGCCAGGGCATCGAAGATGAGCTGCCGGCCCTCGGGCAAGCGGGAGATATAGTGCATCTTGCCCCGATCCATGGCCAGATTGCTATCCAGAATTCTGTCCGGATAGCGGCAGTCACGCTGGAAAATCTTCAGGAAATAGAGCGCGAGGGTTGGATTGTAGACCTGTTCTTCGGTACGACGACTGAAGCGATAGCCGTTATAGAAGGTGCGCATCATGGAAAGCGCTTCATCTACCTTGGACTGGGGCAAGTCGCATTCCCCGGCAATCTCCGATAGGACCCTAGCGATCTCTGCTTCCTGGAAGCCGCACAGCGCGTTGAATTGCGGAAGTAGATAGATATTTTCCGCCACATTGTAGGCGCTGGTGAGATCACTCATAGCAACCGGCGACACACCGGTGATGAATACCTTCCCCAACCCCCGCCCACCGGCAGCGGCCTTGATGGTCTTGAACAGGGCCTTCATGCAGCCCTCGCCGGACAATAGGGCCTGATAACGGCTTTCCTCCGCGCTGCGATGACCCATCATCAATTCATTGGCGAAGTTGTCGTATTCGTCGATAAGGAGATACAGGGGATGACCAGTTTGTTGTATAGCATCCAGCAAAGAACGGAAGGAAGAAAGGGCGTCCCGGTCATCGATCCGAATGGGATCGGGCAGTATCTCTTTATAGTGCCTTGAAAAAGCGCCAATCCGATCATTCAGGTAGACATAGAGATTACGCTTGATCTCTTCACCATCGCCCAATGGGCTGACCTCGGAGAAGTCCCATTTCAGTACGAAGTACCGGTTATGCCCGGCGGTGGGATTTTTGCCGATGGCAAGTCCCCCGAACAGCTGCTCGAACCGATCCGCCTGGTTGAGATCGTAGTAGTTCTCCAGCATGGACAACAGCAGACTCTTACCGAACCGGCGCGGGCGCAGGAAGAGCAGCTGCTTGCCGGCGTCTTCCAACAGCGGAATCCGATCCGTGCGGTCCACGTAATAGTATTTTTCTGTGATAAGCGCGTCGAAATCACTGATGCCATAGGGGAATTTCATGGGCGGCTCCAATCCAATGCCATTAAGTTAAGCCTCAAAGCCCCTCTCCCGGCGGGAGAGGGGTTGGGGAGAGGGCGAACGACAGGGATCAACCAATCACAAACGGCGCCGGTGACGCTTAACTTAATGGCATTGAGCTCCAATCGATCTTAGGCGAAAAATGCGCGCTTTATCACTGCTCTTATCGCTGCTCAGGGGCAACCAGTTCCTTGACCCAGGTGGTATCGGCCTCTCGGATCAGGATGATGTTCCGTACCCGCATGAAAATGGTGACGAAAGAATACATCCATAGACCGAAGGTCATGATAAGCATGGACCACAGGATGTTCGGTTCCATGTTCGCCATGGAGGAGCGCTGATGGAGCGCCGCGCACTTGTTGGGGTCCGGGCAATTGACGGACCAGAAGATGACCGGGACCATCACCAGACCGACGATGGCCAGCAGGGCGGAGGCCCGGTCCGCCCGGCGCGGGTCGTCGATGGCTGAGTGGAGGGCAAGATACCCGATGTAGAGAAAGAAGAGGATCAGCTCCGAGGTCAGGCGCGGGTCCCAATCCCACCAGGTGCCCCAGCTCGGATGGCCCCAGAGGGCGCCGGTCCAGAGGGCCAGGAAGGTGAAGAGCGCGCCGGTAGGCGCGGCGGCACGGGCCAGCATGAAGCTGAGCCGGGTGTTGAAGACCAACCCGACGGCCGAATAGACCGCCATTACCAGGTAGAGCCACATGGACATCCAAGCGGCGGGGACATGGATGAAGATGATGCGGTAGTACTCCTTTTGGGGGTTGGTGCCGCCGAGGCGGTCCGGGGTCTCGAAGAAGCCCCAGTAGAGCCCGATGAGGAGGGTCGCCGCGGCCAGCGCGGCGAACCAGGGAGTCAGTCTGCCGGCCAAGGGGTAAAAGGTGGCCGGAGAGAAAAATCTGAATAGCTTCATCTTTTTTGAACCGCAAAGGCGCAAAGGACGCAAGTGGGAGAATTACACGACCACTGGATGTTAAGCACTACCCGCGAATAATCATCACGCCCCATCTCTTCCCCACCGTGGCGTTAGCCGGTGGGGAATCTCCAAATGATCCAGCACGCGGGCGACCATGAAGTCGACCAGCGCTTCGACTGTCTGCGGACCGAAGTAGAAACCGGGGTTGGCCGGCATAATCAGGGCCCCTGCCCTGGACAGACGCAGCATGTTCTCCAGGTGAATGGTCGAAAATGGGGTCTCGCGTACCACCAGGATTAGCTTGCGGTGCTCCTTCAGGGTCACGTCCGCGGCGCGGTCGATGAGCTCCCGGCATATACCGGAGGCGATGGTCGCCAGGGTACCGGTCGTGCAGGGGCAGACCACCATGGCATCCGGCGGATTGGTGCCGCTGGCTACGGGTGCGGTCCACTGGCGGCGGCCGAAGACCCGGAGCTGGCCGGGACGGGCCGCGAACCGCTCGGCGAGATACCGCTCGGCATCGGCGGGGCGCGCAGGGATCTTGATTCCCGCCTCCAGCTTGAGCACCACCTGTCCGGCCTGGGAGACCATCAGGTAGACACGCGCCCCGGACTCCAGGAGGCATTGGAGCAGGCGCAGGCCGTACTTGCTGCCGGAGGCGCCGGTGATGGCGAGCGCGATGGTCCGGTCCCAGGTTTGCGGTCGGTCCTGCATCAGCCGCGTGCCGCCAGTGCGTCCAGCAGCTGCTGATGAATCCCTCCGAAGCCGCCGTTGCTCATGACCACCAGGTGATCGCCGGGCTTGGCCTCGGCGACGACCTGGTCGACAATGTCATCCACGCGCGTGAAGAGGGTCGCTCGCCGTCCAAGGCCGGCGAACCAGGGTGCCGGGTCCCATCCCAGATCCGCGGGAGCGAACAGGTGTACCAGATCCGCTGCCTCCAGGGAGGCGACCAGCGACGCCTTGTGGACACCCATACGCATGGTATTCGAGCGGGGCTCGAGCACCGCGATAATACGCTCGGTGCCGACCCGCTTGCGTAATCCCTCCAGCGTGGTAGCGATGGCGGTCGGATGGTGGGCAAAATCGTCGTAGACCCGCACGCCTCCGGGCTCGCCCCGCAGCTCCATGCGTCGCTTG
Organism: Candidatus Thiosymbion oneisti; assembly: GCF_004359955.1. Taxonomy (NCBI): domain Bacteria; kingdom Pseudomonadati; phylum Pseudomonadota; class Gammaproteobacteria; order Chromatiales; family Chromatiaceae; genus Candidatus Thiosymbion; species Candidatus Thiosymbion oneisti. The sequence continues at coordinate 17,367 of NZ_SMSC01000013.1, read as the reverse complement.
ACGCCCTCGAAGCGGCCCAGGGCGGCGATGGACTGTTGCGGCGGCACACCCGCGTGCCTTGTGGCGGCCAGGACGACCAACGCGTTGAGCATATTGTGGCGCCCGGTCTGATCCCAATCCAGGGTGCCGACCGGCTCGCCCTGCAGCAGCACCCGCAACCGAGAGCCGTCCGGGCGCTCCGGCTGGGCCCACCAGTCACCGCCGTCCCCAACCGTCTCCCTGGGGGTCCAGCAACCCAGCTCCAGCACCTGGTCGAGGGCCGGCTCCCCGGTTGGGTGGACGATGAGTCCGGTGCCGGGCACGGTTCGTACCAGATGGTGAAACTGGCGCTGGATCATCGCCAGGTCGTCGAAGATATCGGCATGGTCGAACTCCAGGTTATTGAGCACCAGGGTCCGCGGGCGATAGTGGACGAACTTGGAACGCTTGTCGAAGAAGGCGGTATCGTACTCGTCCGCCTCGACCACGAAGAAGGGCGACGACCCCAGCCGGGCGGAGAGACCGAAGTTTTTGGGAACGCCGCCGATGAGGAAACCCGGGTCCAGCCCGGCGTCCGCCAGCACCCAGGCCAGCATGCCCGAGGCACTGGTCTTGCCGTGAGTACCGGCCACGGCCAGTACCCAACGCTCCCCGAGCAGGTTCTCTCGCAGCCACTCGGGTCCGGATGTGTAGGGCAACCCTTGGTCCAACATGTGCTCGACCACCGGCATGCCACGCCGCATGGCATTGCCGACGACGACGCTATCGGGTGCCGGCCGCAGCTGAGACGCCTCAAAGCCCTCCGTCAGGCCGATCCCCGCCTGCTCAAGCTGGGTACTCATGGGTGGATAGACATTGGCGTCCGACCCCGTGACCCTGTGTCCCAGGGCGCGGGCCAACAGGGCGACACCGCCCATGAAGGTACCGCAGATGCCGAGGATATGAAGATGCATCGCAAGCTCCAGACGGAAAATTCGTCCACAAATGAACGCGAATCGACGCCAATCGATCGCAAAAGGTCACATTCTCGTTGTTTGTCTGCAGATTATGCAGATTCTCACAGATTGTTTCGTTTTCAACCTGCGGGAATCCGCATCATCCGTGGATAAGTCGCGGCTACCGGATCATTTTTCCTATACTCAATCTGAACTTCGGCGGCTCCGCTGGTTACCGCCAGTGAATGCGAATCGACACAGATCGGTCGCAATCGGCTCAGCATCGTTAACGATTTTTGATTCATTCGCGTTGATTTGCTGATAACGCTTCCATGAAAATACTGCCGGCTCGATGTTATCGGTAGTTGAGAGCATCTGGACTAGGTACTAGGGCGTGTTGACATTCAATGTTGACATTCAATAAGGAGTAAACCCCAACTTCTTGGCTTGTCTCCTAATGGTACAGGATTGACAGGATTTCCAGGATTAACAGGATTATTTTTCTTAAATGACAATTATAATATCCTGTTAATCCTGGAAATCCTGTTAATCTTGTCCTATTAGCGGTTGGCATGACGTTATGTCAACAGCTCCTAGTTGCCGGCCATAGAAAGCGGCGGCGGATCGAAGACATAGCGCTTCCCGGACACCCGCACCCCTGGTGGCCTCAAGGTGGCCTCGAATACATCATAACCCTCTTTGAGATTGCGCCAGAAATCGATCCATTCGTGGTTGCTGTAACGATCGATGTTCGCGGCACTCATCCGGAAGGGAAAGGCGTGCACCTGCACCTGCCCTTGTCCGTTGCGCAGGGCGGCCTGCACGAGCCCGTAGAGCTCTTCGATGCCGGAGTTCGTCATAGCGTAACAGCCGATGGAGACGCAGTCGCCATGGACCATCAGATAGGAGCCGGTGCGTTGGTGGGCCCGGTCATAGGCGTTCGGAAACCCGAGATTGAAGGAGAGGTGATAGGCGCTATTGGGGTTGAGCGCGCCTCGACCCACCTTATAAAAGCCTTCCGGGCTCTGACGGTCTCCCTCCTTGAGCTTGGGCCCCAGGGCGCCGGAAAAGGCGCAGATCGGGTAGGTTTTTATCCGCGTGAAGCGCTCGGCTTTCCCCATCCAGAGCTCTAATTCCCGTTCCGCCTTGAAGATGCGGATAAAGACGGGCGTTCCCCTGGTTACTCCCTTGGCGGTAAGCAGCTCATCGAGCTGCGGAGTCGTCAGCGCTCGGTCGGTGAACGGCTCGTGCGGATGAAACATGGCTCGATATGAGGATAGGATATTCGCCAAGACCCAGCGGACCTCATTTCTCCCCACGACTCCGATGAGGATTCCGACGGCGATCAACAGGATCGCAAACAAGAAGGTTCGCAAGGCGGTAGGTCCTGGTATCGGGTGCTTGGGATCGCGCATTTTCGGATGTTGTTTGGTCGAACGACATCCTTTATCCGCAGATTACACAGATTTTCGCAGATTCTTTCGTTTTTCAACCCCGCAATCGATGTAATCCGAAAAGCTGTCCGGTTAAAAGCAAGGCTCTTTATGGATTCCGGACTGCTAACGATTATGGAAGATCGCTACCGGACGTTGTGGAATGCGGCGGCAACCTGTTTCCGGTATCTGCCGGAATCCGCGGTGCTAGAGGTAACCACCGGGTTCGGCTGGCTCCCCACGCTCCAGCGTGGGAGCAGATCCCGACGCTCCAGCGTCGATTAGGCTAACCGCCAACGCCGATCAGCCCAACGCCTATCAGCACAGAAGAGCTGAGTCCGCGGGAGCGGACACGACGGCGTGAGCGCGACGGCATTGCGGTCGAGATGACATGCAGTAGTGTAACTTGACAGCTCACCATTTGGTTGACTGGAGAGTCCGCCGGGCGGACCTTGTAGATGTCAACACGACCTAACTCAGCAACCGGCTCAATCGGTGTAATCCGGAATTAACCAGGGGGTTTGGATTTCCCGGTCTGCCTAAGCGGCTGTCTAAAAACCAACCCATTGATTTTAAATTGGTAGGCTGGGGTGAGGAACGAACCCCAGCCTTGGTTGTTGCTGGGTTTTGGCCGTCCCTGGCCGCAACCCAGCCTACGGCCTATGGTCCTTTTTTAGACAGTCTCTAAGCCTGACTGATGACCATTTGGACCGGCAACTCGGCATTCAGGTTTTACCCGATAGCTAGAAGGACCAACGAAATATCGGTAGTCCCGGGAGCCGACAAGATGTCGGCGATCCCAGGGGCCGACAAGATGTCGGCGGTCCCGAGCCGGCTGGGACCGCCGTCTTTCAGACGGCTTACGGACCCCATCACCAGCTGGCGGCAACGCTCAGAGCAGACGCCCTCTGGGCCGCACCGGATAACGCCGGACAGCCGCCAGGTTTGATTCCCGTGTATACGAATAGTGGACACCGGCCTGATGCTCTCCGCGGCGCAGAGCAACCAGCTTCCCACGCAGCGCGTGGGAACGAGAATGACCGCGTCGGGCGTCACCTTTTACGACACCCTCCCGGTGGGAAAGGGAGTGAAATACACAAATTGTGCCCTGTGGCAGTATATATCCGCAGATTACGCAGATCCTTTCGTTTTTTTACTCCGCAATCGGTGTAATCTGCGGATTAAAAGATTTCCCGGTCCGATCCTGGGGAGCAACTGTATGTCCCATACCATACCATCCCTGACCTCCATGCTGGAGGCTCTGATCGCCACGCCGTCCGTCAGCAGCGTCAATCCCGGCTTGGATCAGAGCAATCAGGCCGTCATCGATCTGCTGGCCGATTGGCTGGAGGCGGCAGGATTTCGTACCGAGCTGATGGAAGTACCGGATCGTCCGGGTAAGGTCAATTTGATTGCGACCCTGGGGACGGGACCCGGTGGGCTGGTGTTGGCGGGGCACACGGACACGGTTCCCTGCAACCCGGAACGCTGGAGCCACGACCCATTCCGCCTCACGGAAGACCATGGTCGGCTCTACGGGCTCGGTACCAGCGACATGAAGTCCTTCCTCGGCATCGCCATCGAGGCGACAAAGGGGCTGAGGGCGCAGGACCTGGGCAGGCCCCTGGTGATCCTGGCCACCGCGGACGAAGAGTCCTCCATGAGCGGGGCCCGGGCGTTGGCCCATGCCGGCCGTCCCAGCGGTCGCTATGCCCTGATTGGGGAGCCGACCGGGCTCAGCCCGGTGCGCCTGCACAAGGGAGTGATGGGGGAGGCGATACGCCTGACGGGTCGGAGCGGCCATGCGAGTGAACCGAGCCTGGGCCGCAATGCCCTCGATGGTATGCAGGAGATCATGGGAGACCTCATGGCCTGGCGCGAGGCGCTCGAACGGCGCTATCACCACCCCGCCTTTGCCTTGCCGAGCCCGACGCTTAACCTGGGCTATATCCACGGCGGCGACAATTTCAACCGCATCTGTGATAACTGTGAGCTGCACCTGGATCTGCGGGTGCTGCCGGGAATGAAGACCGAAGATTTACGCTCCGAGCTTACGAATCGGGTCGCGGCAATCGCCGGTCGGCGCGGACTCGCATGGGAGGTAGAGCCCCTGTTCGCCAGTATCCCACCGGCTGAAACACCGCGGGAATCGGCCATCGTCAAGGCAGGGGAGTTGCTCACCGGTCACGCGGCGGAGGCGGTGAGCTTCGGGACCGAGGCCCCCTTTTTCAACCAACTGGGAATGGAGACCCTGATCCTCGGGCCGGGTAACCTGGCCCAGGCCCATCAGCCGGACGAGTACCTGGAGGTTGGCCGGATCCCTCGGACCCTGGAGCTACTGCGGGGAATGATTCGGCGTTTCTGCGAGGCATGAACTCCGATATCCTTTTCAATCCGCAGATTACGCAGATTTCCGCAGATGAAGAAAGAAACAATCTGCGAAAATCTGTGTAAACTGCGGATTCAAAAAGCGAACGCGATTTCGCGCTCGTTCCCACGCTCCAGCGTGGGAACGCCGTCTGGTCCGCTCCTGCGGACTCAGCTCCTCTGTGCTGATCGGCGTTGGCTGTTAGCCTACCGAGGTGCTTAATCGACGCTGGAGCGTCAAGATCCCTCCTCCGTCGGGACAAGTTTGCTCCCACGCTGGAGCCTGGGGAGCCAGCCGAAAATCAATGCCAGTAGAAAATCAACAGGTTAGTTTTTAGACAGCCTCTTACCGTCGCTCCGCGATCAGCCGGTCGATCGCCCCTAAACGCTGCCGGAAATCTTCATCGTACTGATCCATTCCGGCATCCTTGTATACATGCCAGGCATTCTCGATGTGGCGGCGGGCTTCCTCCAACCGCGCCGTGCCCGACTCACGTTCACCCAGGACCTTAAGGGCATTGCCCAGGTTGTTTTGGGTCCTGGCCCACTGGAGGGGCACCCGGTCGCGGGTCCGCTCCTGCAAGGCGGCCCGGTAGGCGGCTACCGCCGCCTCCAACCGCTCGGTGCCCGACTCGCGTTCGCCGAGTCTCATAAGGGCGGCGCCCAGGTTGTTTTGGGTCATGGCCCAATCCAGGGGCACGCGGTCGCGGGTGTATTCCTGCAAGGCGGCACGATAGGCGACTACCGCCTCCTCTAAGCGCTCGGTGCCCGACTCACGCTCTCCGAGGGACTGAAGGGCGTTGCCCAGGTTGGTTTGGGTCATGGCCCATTGCAGGGGCACCCGGTCGCGGGTGTATTCCTGCAAGGCGGCCCGGTAGGCGGCTATGGCCTCCTTCAACCGCTCGGTGCCCGACTCCCGTTCGCCGAGTTCCGAAAGGGCGCTGCCCAGGTTGTTTTGGGTCACGGCCCACATCAGGGGCACGCGCTCACGGGTCCATTCCTGCAAGGCGGCCCGGTAAGCGGCCACCGCCGCCTCCAAGCGCGCCGTGCCCGACTCCCGTTTGCCGAGTCTCGAAAGGGCGTTGCCCAGGTTGTTTTGAGTCATGGCCCAATCCAGGGGCACCCGCTTGCGGGTCCGCTCCTGCAAGGCGGCCCGGTAAGCGGCCACCGCCGCCTCCAAGCGCTCGGTGCCTGACTCGCGTTCACCGAGTTCCGAAAGGGCACTGCCCAGGTTGTTTTGGGTCGTGGCCCAGTCTAAGGGCACGCGCTCGCGGGTGAACTCCTGCAAGGCGGCCCGGTAAGCGGCTACGGCCTCTTCCAGGCGCTCGGTGTCCGACTCGCGTTCGCCGAGTCTCAAAAGGGCGTTGCCCAGGTTGTTTTGGGTCGTTGCCCACTGGAGAGGCACCCGCTCGCGAGTCCACTCCTGCAAGGCGGCCCGGTAGGCGGCTACGGCCTCTTCCAGGCGCTCGGTGCCCGACTCCCGTTCGCCGAGATTCTGAAGGGCGTTACCCAGGTTGTTTTGAGTCATGGCCCAATCCAGGGGCACGCGGTCGCGGGTGTACTCCTGCAAGGCGGCCCGGTAGGCGGCCACCGCTTCTTTCAACCGCTCGGTGCCCGATTCGCGTTCGCCGAGTCTCCAAAGGGCGAGGCCCAGGTTGTTTTGGGTCATGGCCCAATCCAGGGGCACCCGGTCGCGGGTGAGTTCCTGCAAGGCGGCCCAGAAGGCGGCCACCGCTTCCTCCAACCGCTCGGTGTCCGATTCCCGTTCGCCAAGTCTCGAAAGGGCGACGCCCAGGTCGTTTTGGATCCTGGCCCAATCCAGGGGCACTTGGTCGCGGGGGTATGCTCCGAGCAGATTCCGGCAGGCCCGGATTGCCGCCTGCAGGGCCGCGTTGTCTCCCTTCTCATCACCTTGGCGGTAGAGTGCGCGGGCAGACCGCTCCCGATAAGCCAATTGCTGTTCCGGCTTGGTGTCGGGGACCAGCTCGGCGGCGGCGGCGAACCGTTCCGCGGCCTCCCCATAGCGCAGCCGGATCAGCAAGACCTCGGCCCGCTCGGCCCGCACCGCCGCCGCGGAGAGCCGGCGCCGCTCCACCGCCGCCTGCGCCGCTTGTTGCAGCTTCTCCGCCGCCCGGATACCGGCCAGCTCCCGTTGTTCGGCCTGGTCCAGGAGGTCTTCGGCCCGGTCATAGTCACCCGCTTCGATAGCGGCCCGGGCCTGGTCGAGCAGCGCCCGTGTCTCCGGGTCCTCGGTCTCCAACCCAGCCAGGCGTTCCAGGGCCTGTTTGTGGCGCAGCGCGATCTCGGGGAGACGTGCCGCCCACTGCTCGGCCGGGACCTCCTGCTCCAGGATGACAAAGAAGGTGCCTAACGCCTGCTCGGTGACCCCGAGTTGGAGCTTGAGCTCGGTGAACTTGTCCTGGAGTTTCTGATGCTCCGCCCGCTGATCGGCCATCAAATCGCGGACGAGCCGGTCGGGGATATGATTGATAGTGACAGAAAGATCACCACCCGCGGAGACCCGGTCGAGATCAATCCGAGGCGCCCCCGCGCCCGTGGTGGACGCGGGGGCTAGTGTTTTGGGTCCCTATTACCTCCGGCGGCTTGGGTGGAGAGATCGATATCGCCTTGTGCCTTTGCGTCCTTGACCCGGACGTCACCGCCGACTCGGTTCTCCGCGCTCAGATCACCGCCCGCGTCAAGGCCCTCACCCTCGACCTGGCCCGGCCTCGGCGGGGGTGCATTCTGTCCCTCCAGGCTTACTTCCGTGCCGAAAGGAAAGATCGCGCGGATTGCCGCGCTGTCGCGGAAGACGAGTATGAAGACCACCATTACGACGGCAACCAGCGCCGCCACCAGGACCATTGCCTTGTTCTTCGACACAGAGACCCCCTCGAAACCCGATTGGCCGAAAGGAAAATATAGCACGGACCAGCCGTTACAGAGGATGTCGCAAAAGCTCCTCTCCCGCCGGGAGAGTGTCGTAAAAGGTGACGCCCGAGGTAGCGCCGGCGTCTCGCCTGCATGGTTTGGGGATAGGCCACCCTTTTCTCGTTCCCAGGCGTTGCGTAGGAACCTGGCAGCTCCGCGCCGCGGAGAGCATCAGGCCGGTGTCCAGCATTCGGATACCCGTCGCGCGTGAATATTTCGGTAAGCGAGGAGTGCCGATGGTGCCCGAGCGCAAGGCGCGGCGAGGAGGAATAGCCAGGCCCTATGGCGACGAGTCGCAACGCGGCTAGCGAGTGCGAGCGGCGTACATCGCGGCGAAATATTCACGGGTGACGGGTATAGACACGGGAATCACACCTGCCGGCTGTCCGGCGTTATCCGGTGCGGCCCGGAAGGCGTCTGCTCTGAGCGTTGCCGCCAGCTGGTCATGGAGTCCGTAAGCCGTCTGAAAGACGGCGGTCCCAGCCGGCTCGGGACCGCCGACATCTTGTCGGCCCCTGGGACCACCGACATTCTGTCGGCTCCTGGGACTGCCGACATGTTGTCGGCCCCTGGGACCGCCGACATCCTGTCGGCTCTCGGGACTACCGATATTTCGTTGGCCCTTCCGGCTATCGGGTAAAACCTGGATGCCGATTTGCGTTCATTTGGGGCTGGTCCCTTGAGCCCGGGGGTAAGTCCGGTCCCCCAAACAGCGCCAAATAATCCAAGATTGCTGCTCAATCCTGGTATTCGGTCGCGCGCCTGGCATCCCCATAAACCTTGTGCGCCGGATAGCGTTGCTCGTTTATGGCAATCTTGGCCTCCGCGGCAGCGAGCAGGTCCAGGTCTAAACGTTCGGATAGGCGAACCAGATAGATCAGGATGTCGGCCATCTCATAGGCGACTTCCTGTTTCTTCTCGGGGGCGAGAGAGGCACTTTGCGCTTCGGTCAACCACTGGAAGTGCTCAAGCAACTCGCCGCATTCCCCCGCCAGGGCCATCGCCAGGTTCTTCGGAGAATGAAACCGCTCCCAATTGCGCTCCCGCGCGAAGTTCAAGAGGCGGTGGTTCAACCGCTCCAGACTGTCTTCAGGCATACTCCCAGGCTCCTCGCTTGCTGGTCATACCGCTTCCTGTAATCGTTCAGCCCCACCTCGTCATTCTGGTAAGTGGTGCCGGAATCCAAGCGCCACGGACGGCAAAGACAGTGGGGGTCCGAACAATTATGCTTCATTTGTGCCACCCCGGGGCCGGCCTTGAGATCGCCGCATCCAAGTGCTATTTGAGGTGGCGTACGATCGCGTGTGCGGTCTCTTTTACAAGCTTGCTGCACTCGCTAAGGGTCCTTGCCGGATACCGGAGTTGAGCTGTCTCCAGCGAGACACCCTTGACTGCGTTGTCGTGGTTATCGGGATCTGTGTCGATCTTATTCACTTGCTGTGCAAGCGTGTCTGCCGCCATACCCAGTTCATAGGAGACCATGCGGGCGGCTCGACCATCGATCTTTTTGTTTGCCTCGATAGCTTCGGCCATGCGGGAAATCGAACCGCGAATATGCTCCAGTGCACTACGAATTTTCGAAGCGCTGCGCCGATCGAGAAGCCCCTCGGTCCTTAATCGGGAGAGCTCGCCGTTCAGCCCCTCTACCTGAGTGTCCAGGAATAGCCGAGTGCGTTCGATTTGGGCGCGCAAAGCCGGTTCCGGGAACAGATAGGTCTGCGACCAATCCTCGGCAACCTCGGCTCGGGGTCCGGCCGGGGATGCTACCAAGGGCGATAACGCCTCTTCCGCCTCGGTTATGCCGGCAAAAGCGATGACTATTACCAGCGTTATGGTTCGAACAAGGTTCATAATCGTTCGGCAAGGGTCCTTGTTTGTCGCCTGTCCGTCGGTTATCTTGCCAACATGAAGTTCTCCGCAGCGGATAGTGATGGCGGTCATCTGATCCTCGGCTATGGTCCGGGCCGGATCCTTATCGGTGGCCGAATCTACACGCGTGGGCTGATCATCAGTCCAGAGCGTATTGACAGCGACTGGGGACCTGAGAATGCGATAGACCTGGCCGCGGAACATTTTGAGGCTCTGCTCGCGCTTGATCCCCAAATCATAATCGTCGGCACCGGAAAGCACCAGGTCTTTCCCGACCCAAACACCTATCTCACCCTGCTGCAGCGGGGCTTAGGGGTCGATATCATGGACACGGGTGCTGCCTGTCGTACCTATAACATTCTGGTGTCTGAGGGCCGTAAGGTAGCCGCCGGCCTTATGATGTGCTGAGGCATGGCAAATCCGTTCTAACCGGCTCGGCCATTGCACAGACAGTTCGGTCATCGTGTCGATCACGCCAACTTTGATTCGGTCTTGGAATGCAAGCTCATTCACAATGTCACCGAGTTGCGGTAATCCATATTGGACTTTTTTCGGAAATAAGTCTTGACTTTGGGGCTTGAGCAATAAATTATATATAAGGATCTCGGCTCTGAGATCCATTTCAGCCGTTAACATCGTAACCGAAAATAACCTAGTTTTAGGAGGTGCTAAAGTGGGGGTTGAAAACCTGAGCGTTGATGAGATCCAGCAGCAGTTGAGAGAGCTGGCCCAGAATCGAGATGACTTGGAACGGGCATTGGTGCAGCGCCATCAACAGGCAAAACTCGATCTGGTGCAGCAAATCAAAGACCTTATTCAGGACCAGGGGTTCGAAACTACCGAGATCATTTCCCAATTTGGTCCAAAGGGCCAGAGGCGTAAGGCCGGTACCAAGACGGGGGGTTCGCGGCAATACAAGCAGTATTTCGATCCGGATAATCCGGAGAACATCTATGTTCGCGGGGTCATTCCGGGTTGGATGAAACAGAAAATGCAGGATCAAGGCTATGATCCCAACTCCAAACCGGACCGAGAGGCCTTCAAGGCAAATTCTTTGCGCATCTTAGAAGGTTAAGCCGCGCATTTGCTCTATTTGCTTTCCTGGCTTGGTGCTCGTCTTCGATTCGGTCACCATTTTCCGGTTATGGGCTTCGCAATCTCCCCAGCTGCAATCCCCTCAGCGATTCACGGCGTAAAAGCGGGCGCCCAGCCCCACCGCGTTTTTGGAATCGCCCCCTTGTCCACATCGCCGCACTGTCCGAAAGCACTGGGGTTGGACGCAGCGCGATACAGACGTCAATTTTGCACGTAGATACCACCCGTGAACCTACGGGTGGTATCTACGGCATTCGCGCATAGCCCAAGGGGTTGCCGCTTTCCGGCATAGCCGCCTATCGCGCTGGAGGCAGTTGCTGTACCGTCTCATAAACGGCTTTGCGTCGGTCTGAGATCGTCTGTCTTCGCGGCAGTCTAATCCAAGGTGTCACCGCATCGTGCGGTGGGGTCTATGCTGATGGTGGTCACCACCGCAACGTCCGGGTCCGGGATGTTGACCGCGTCCAGCCGCTTACCGAGACCTATTCGTAGTTTTCCCTGTAGTTGAATATTCCAGCCTTTATACGGTAGGCTCCGAGCGAATACGACAAGCTTGGTTCCGGAAAATCGCGACGTCAGCTAAAAAATATCAAAATAATAAAGTAGTTATATCTGCTTGTTGGCTCTAGGTAGCAGACTTCGCGATCGGCGGCGCTACGGGTACACCGAGTAGAGTCGTGAGGTCAATGCCGAACCGGAGGTGATTTTCTGTGAACGAACATTCCGGTTTTGAGGTGGCGCCGCCGCTCCATTGTGCAGACTGTCCCGTACGCAGGCTGGCGTTATTCCAACCCCTCAATCCGGAGGAGGTATCCATCGCCGAGGCGTTTCGTACCGAATTTCGCCGCTTGAAGCCGGGAAGCGCCATCTTTCGGCAGGGTGAGGACATAAAGGAGGTCTACACCCTACACGAGGGTTGGGCCTATCTGTATCAGAACCTGGTGGATGGGGGGCGGCAGATCCTCAGATTGCTTCTGCCGGGGGATTTTTTCGGTTTTCAGGCGGATATAGGGGACGGTGTACGCATCCATTCCGCGCAGGCATTGACGGCCGCTGCTTTATGTGTGTTCCCCAGCGCCAACATCCTGACGATGGTCAGAAATCATGTGGATTTGGGGATTCGGCTGATATGGATGACGGCGCATGACGAGGCAGTTGCCTACGAACAAGTCGTGAGCCTGGGGCGGAGAACGGCCCGCGAGCGGGTGGCCTACCTGTTGTTGGATCTCTTCCACCGGTTGCGATTGCGCCAGCGGAATCCGGAAGGGATTCAGGCAGTGGATTTGCCGTTGACCCAGGAATTGATCGCGGATGTCTGCGGTTTGACGCAGATTCATGTGAACCGGACCCTAAAATCCCTGAGAAACGATAAGCTCCTGGAGCTCAAGGGGGGGAGGCTTTACGTACCGGATGTGGATCTGTTGGCCTGTGAGGCGAAACACAGCTACAACATCTTCACCAAACGTCCCATGCTTTAAGGGCTGTTGACATTCATCATTCTTGGGTCCGATTGCGGCCCTGTTCCGCGCTGACGGTGTTGCGGTTCGTCAAAATAGGCTGGCTAATTCTTCCTCACCGCACCTTTCAGCTAAGAAAAATTCCTCGCAATCGCCCGCCCTTAAGAATAAATATCAACAGCCCCTAGCTCGCATGGCTGGTTGGGGCGGCTGGTGACCCTTCGGTCTTCGATACACATTTCAGTCTACGCACGAGATGCTGGGAGGAAAGATGGCAACCTGGAATTCCGTCGATGATGTTTTGCGGTATGCCATAAACCAAGAAGAAGAGGCGGCGGATCTGTATCGACAGTTGGCTGCCCAGACGAAGAAACTCGGAATGCGGCAATTGTATGAAGGGTTTGCCCGCGAAGAGGAAGGTCACAAGATAAAGTTGATGACCATCAGGGCGGAAGGGCTGCGGCAGCCGGCAGGTGAGCAGACCGTGGATATGAAGATGACCGATTATCTGGTCGAGCCGGCTGCGGACGATTCCGAGTTGGGTTATCAGGATGCCCTGATCCTGGCCATGAAGCGGGAAAAAGCGGCGTTCAGGCTATACAGCGACCTGGCGGAAAAGACCACCGATCCGGAAGTGAAGGCGACCCTGCTCTCGCTTGCCCAGGAAGAAGCCAAGCACAAGCTCCGCTTCGAGATCGAATATGATGACGTGGTTCAACCAGCGAATTAGCCCGGGTACCTTATCGGGGCGATACCTTAACCCGCATATCTCAGCGGGGATTGCTGTCCTGGTGGAGTTCGCAGCCGCACCCGCGCTGCCGTGAGCGAAATTCGTAGCCCCTCCTAGAGGTATCCTTTTCACCTCCGCACCGGAGTGGAGGAAACCATGAAAAGCAATCCACAAGCAGCGGCCAAATGGGATTGGCTTGCGGAACCGGATACCGCTCTTGAATTGTATAGCGCCGAGCGGAGGGCGTTCTACGATTGGCAGGTAGCTGAGCGGGAATGGTCAGCGGCTACCAGCCGGCTAGGTTCCAGCGGACGAAATAAGCCGCTACGGGATCAGGGCGAGTCCCTGGAGAGACTGAAAAACCGCCTCGATGAGGCAGCGCAGGCATACGAACAGGCCCGACGACGGCTCTATGAAGCGTGGAGCGCTTGAGACTAGGTGCCAGGTTTCGTATTACCGCATGGATGGCAGAGCCTTTTCCGGTCGCACCGGGAGAGTCGGTGGTTTACTTAAGGGCCTGCCCGACATACGGCTGTTCTACTGCGGAATCGAAGCGAGCCATTCGCGCAGCCTGAAAGCGGTCCGCTACGAGTTCGTCGGCAAACCGGGAGACAAGGAGCTGGATATCAACGTCCCCGCGGACGGTCGCACCATTGAAGTCGCCGACCGGTAGTGATGCGTCGCGACCCGGTACCGAATTATGCTCAGCCTCCGGCGAGTCAACCAGTATTACGGCGAGAGCCACACGCTCTGGGATCTGGACATAGAGTTCCCGACGGGTCGCTGCACCTGTGTCATGGGCCGCAATGGGGTCGGCAAGACGACCCTGATGGACGTCATCATGGGTCTGTTGCCCCTGCACTCCGGCACCATGGAATACCAGGGGATAGACCTGGCCAAGTTAGCGGCGGAAAAGCGGGCCAGCCTCGGCATCGGCTACGTACCCCAAGGCCGGCAGATATTTCCTATGCTCACAGTGGAAGAAAACCTACAAATCGGCTTGTCGGCGCGGGCCGATGGAAAGAAAAGGATCCCCGGGCTCGTCTTCGGGTTATTCCCTGTATTGCAGGAAATGCTTGGCCGGCGCGGCGGAGATCTCTCCGGCGGTCAGCAGCAACAGCTCGCCATCGGCCGCGCCCTGGTGATAGATCCCAAGCTGCTGATCCTGGACGAGCCTACCGAAGGCATCCAGCCCAACGTCGTGCAGGAGATCGGCGACATCATCCGCCACCTGAACCGAGAGATCGGCCTGACGGTCATCCTGGTGGAACAAAAGCTACCCTTTGCCCGCAAGGTAGCCGATCGCTTCCTGATCCTGGATCGGGGACGCCTGATGGCGACGGGCGACATGACCGAGCTCAGTGATGAGATCGTTAGGGAGTACCTTACAGTCTAGTCCTGGGCTACAGCCAATCCAATGCTATTGAGTTAAGCCATCGCAATCGTTCAACCCCCCATTGTTTTTGTCATCCATGGCACTGGATTCCGGCAAGGCTCTTTATGGATTCCAGACTGCCAAGGATCATGGAAGGGTACCACCGAACATTTTGGAGTGCGGCGGCAACCTTACCCCGATGCTTACCGGAACCTACAGCGCCAGGCATAAGCGGGGGGTTGGCCAAGTGGCACCATCCTGCCGCCGCTTTGGATTTGGTGAGGTATCCGTCCCCAGCACAGGTGATGCGGCCAGGGGAAAGCGCCGTCGCCGCGGCGCGGGTGGAACCTCAGTGCTCGGATTCCCGGCCAACGCCGCTGGTATCCCCCGTAACTGAGGTTCGATGCGGCCGCACCGCTTTGCCGGCGCACTCCAAAGCAGTCCGGAATCCATAAAGAGCCTCCGGCAATTCATTCCTGCCGGAATGACGAGCTGGGCTCTGAATGATTAGGGCTGACAGATAGGCAACTATTCATATGGGGGCGAAATCTGCTGAGTCGGCCTGCGAAGTTGCGCCGGCACTGCTGGAGACAATCTTGGAGATGAGGATATCCTATTGTTTTTATTGATAAATCTATGGTTGGTAAAATACTGATCAAAGCAACCTAAACCTCAGTGTTTATGTAGCCTGGAGACCTGACTTGAGGGAGATTTCCACAAAGTTATCCACAGATTTTGTGTACAGTCGAACTTAGTTCCGAACAAACATGGGGTTGGCGCCGTTCGAGGGGAGATTCATCTTTATAGATATGCTTAACTTGCGCGATGCCTGCCGACCCACTGATCATTCTGCGCGTTGCCGTGGACGCGCCTGTCCCCACGGTGTTCGATTACCTGCCGGCCATCGATCGGACCGGGAACCCCCCGGCACCCGGTATGCGCGTGTTGGTGCCCTTTGGGCGCAGCCGGCGTCTGGGTATGATCCTGGAGGTGGCGGCGCGGACCGAACAGGACCCGGACCGGCTCAAGCCGGTGGATTCCTTGCTCGACCCGACCCCGCTGCTCGGTGCTGCGGATCTCGCTTTCATTCTATGGGCGGCCCGGTACTATCACCATGCCCCTGGGGAGGCCCTGTTCGGCGCTCTGCCGGCCCGTCTGCGCCGACCCTCGTCACCACCGCTAGAGAGTGGAACGCCCGGCTGGTGTCTCACGCCTGAAGGGCGTGCAGGGGTTGCCGGCCTGACGCGGGCACCCAAGCAGGCATTGGTGGCCCGCTTGCTCGCGGCGAGCGACACGGGACTCAGCAGCGCCGAGCTCAAACGCCGACTTGGCGACTGCCAGGGTGCCCTGCGCGCGCTGGCCGCCCGCGGCTGGGTCGAGCCCTGCCGGATTGCATCCGTACCCCGGACCGGGGGGCGGGCAGTGGCTGCCGGACCCGAGCTCGATCCCCACCAGCGCCGGGCCGTGGATTCGGTCCGGGACGCGTTCGGGGGCTTTCGCGCCTTCCTGCTGGAGGGGGTCACCGGCAGCGGTAAGACCGAGGTCTACATCCGGTTGCTGCAAAGGCTGCTCGCGGCCGGGCGACAGGCCTTGCTGCTGGTACCGGAGATCGGTCTGACGCCGCAGCTGCTGCAACGCCTCACCGAGCGGCTCGATACCCCGATGGTCACGCTGCACTCGGCCTTGAGTGCCGGCGAACGGGAACGGGCCTGGCGATGCGCGGCCGCCGGTGAGGCCACTTTGGTGCTGGGGACCCGCTCGGCGGTCTTTGTGCCCCTGCCGCGCTTGGGGTTGATCCTGGTGGACGAGGAGCACGACCTCTCCTTCAAGCAGCAGGACGGGTTCCGCTATTCGGCGCGGGACCTGGCCGTGCGCCGGGCCCAGCAGGCCCGCTGCCCGGTGGTCTTGGGTTCCGCCACGCCATCCCTGGAGACCCTGCACAATGCCCACAGCGGGCGTTACACCCGGCTCGAACTCCCGCGCCGGGCCGGGGGTGCGTTGCCGCCGGAGCTCCTGACCTTGGACATCCGCGCCCAACCCCTGCGCGCCGGCCTGTCGCCGGTGCTGCTGCGCCTGATGCGCGAGGAGCTGGAACAGGGGAATCAGGTCCTGCTGTTTCTCAACCGGCGCGGCTTCGCCCCCGTGCTGACCTGTCATACGTGCGGGTGGGTCAGTGAGTGTCCCCGGTGCGATGCCAGGCTCACCCTGCACCTCGCCGCCGAGCGCCTCTGGTGCCACCATTGCGGCTGGACTCGCGCCCTGCCTGGGGCCTGCCCCGATTGCAAGGGGCTCGATCTGCGTCCCTTGGGGCGGGGGACCGAGCGTTTGGAGGCCGAGCTATGGGACCTCTTTCCCGATACTAGCTTGGCACGGATCGACCGCGACAGCACGCGCCGTAAGGGTGAGCTGGAACGCCTGCTCGGGGCGGCCCGGCGCGGGGAGATCCCCCTGCTGCTGGGGACCCAGATGCTGGCTAAGGGGCACCACTTCCCCGGGGTTACCCTGGTAGGGATCCTGGAACTGGACCAGGGGCTCTACGGGGCTGACTTCCGCGCCCCGGAACGGATGGCCCAGCTGGTGGTCCAGGTAGCGGGGCGGGCCGGTCGGGCCCGGCGTCCGGGTCGGGTCGTCTTGCAGACCAGGCACCCGGATCATCCCCTGTTGCTCAGCCTGCAACGACAGGGCTATCCGGCCTTTGCCGCCACCGCCCTCGAAGAACGCCGGCAGGCCGCGCTGCCCCCCTTTTCTCATCAGGCTCTGATGCGCGCCGAGTCACGGGATGCGCAAGCGGCCTCGAAATTTCTGGAGCGGGCCGCGGGCGAGGCGACCGCTGTGGCCGCCAAGGGGGTGGCGGTCTTGGGTCCTATTCCGGCGCCCATGGAGCGGCGCGGTGGTCGCCACCGTGCCCATCTGCTGGCGCAATCGGATCTGAGGCCGGACCTGCAGGCGTTCCTGACGGCCTGGCTGACCAGAGTACGGGCCCTGAAGGGCGGCTCGCGGGTGCGCTGGTCCCTGGACACGGACCCCCAGGAAATGCTCTGAGCCGGTGTTTCCTGGTATCCTTTGTCAGCTTTCTGGTCCTCTGATACCGAAGTACCGAATGACATGGGAATTATTTTTTCCGCCAATGAACGCAAATCAATGCAAATTGGTCGCAAAAGATCACGTTCTTTCTAATGATGGAACCGGTTGATAA
>NZ_SMSC01000129.1:0-600 GCF_004359955.1 Candidatus Thiosymbion oneisti | reverse complement strand
TATGAGAATAGTATATTACGACGGACTCGCCGATAACCATCCTTATAGTTCTTTAATCTCCTCGATTGAAAGTCCTGAAGTTTTAGCAATAATCGTTATACTGATTCCTTCTTGCTGCATTGCCTTTGCTATTTCAATAGCTTTCTCTCTTAACCCTTCTTCCTTACCTTTCTCCTCCCCTTCATTTAACCCCTCTTTTTTGCCTTCACTCCTATATCTCTCCTTCAGTTTATAAGGCAAAATCCAGCGTTCGCTTGCCTGGAGTTTCTTGAAGATACCCGACTCGACAAAGCTATGATAGGTTTCATCGCTGATGATTAAATGATCGATCACTTCGACTTTAAGGAATTTACCCGCTTGAATAAAATGATCGGTAAGGTCTTGATCTCCGATTGAAGGCGTTACATTCCCACTGGGATGGTTATGGACCATAATCACCTGGACCGCCAGCTTGTAGATCGCCATGCGGAAGGCTTCCCTGGGGTTGATGCCCGCCATGTTGGCAGACCCCAAAGCGACCAACTCGATATAGAGGATCTTGTTCGCTTGATTCAAACCCACCATCCAGAAGTGTTCCTGACCTTGACCGATTTTATTCTC
>NZ_SMSC01000128.1:0-611 GCF_004359955.1 Candidatus Thiosymbion oneisti | reverse complement strand
ATGCCAGTAGAAACTCAACCACTACCAGCTGAAGCTGGTAGGTTGGGCCACTAAAGTGGCCCTCGGCGGACTCAACCGCCGACTGAAGATAATCCATCTGGAAGATGGAGGTTTGTACCTCGATCCGCCTACGGCGGACTGAAGTTTTTGGAGACAATCAAAAGAAGGAAAAAAGAAGAAAAGGAAAGGAAAAAAGGACACCCACTTTGTTTGGTAGGTTGGGTCAGGCCAGGGCGACGGAGGTGGCTGGCATCCGGCAGATGGCGCAAGCTTATCCGCCCTACGCGGGCTCCTCTCGTTCCGCAGTAGAACAGTCGTAAGTCGGACAGGCTCCCAGGTGCGTTGGTGGAGATATTCATGAATTTGGAAAAGAAGCAATAGTTGTGGTATATGAGGCGTTTCGACGTACTTAAACACGGCGACTCGCCGTCTACTACCTGATAAGCGGCGCGTCCCTGCGCCGCTTATCGGGGAGCTAACCAGCAAGTGCAATATAACAAGTATTACCAAAAGGAAAGCACACAAGAACATGCACGGCGGCGCTTTGATATCTCTACCGTTTCCAACACCAAAACAGGAAATAGCCCGACAAAAACGTAGGTGCAACATGA
>NZ_SMSC01000127.1:0-622 GCF_004359955.1 Candidatus Thiosymbion oneisti | reverse complement strand
TGACCGACACCATCAAACGTTACGTCCAGGTCTATAATCAACACATTCCACAAAAGGCCTTGGGTCACATCCCGCCCCTTCAAGCCATGAAAAGCTGGTATCAAAAACAGCCAAAGCTGTTCAAAAAACGTGTCTATAATCTGGCGGGACTTGACAGCTAAGGAACCGGAGCCTTCCTTCGCGATTATCCGTTCCTGTTCCTACCTCTCGACCTTACGCAAACAGTATATACAAGGTGCATGTGAAGCAGGAGATCGAGAAAGGGCTGTCCGATATCGAGGCAGGCTGTACCGTTCTACACGATCAGGACCGTAGGGCGGGAAAGCGCAGCGCATCCCGCCGCATCGGTCATTCCAGACCCAATTCCTTTACAACTTTCGGAATCCGGGCCGAGAACTGTGCCTCGATGTCGTGCCAACAGGTGGAGAAACCGTCAGCCCCCAAAGGCAAGGGCCACACCGCGTGAAGGTGATCGGGTAAGACAACGACCGCATCGATGATGAAAGGTCGGCGACGGCGGGCATCGGTAAAGACGATTCGCAATCTGACTCAACCCCATCACGCCGCCTGTTTGGCTACAAACACCGCTCGCGCAGCCTGGATGCCACGCAGATACTTGGCC
>NZ_SMSC01000126.1:0-644 GCF_004359955.1 Candidatus Thiosymbion oneisti | reverse complement strand
ACGTGATCTGGAAGCCTACACGCAGGACCTTGATACCAATGACGAGCAGGAAAACCACGTGGGCGACGGGCTCGGTGACGCCCCCGCGCTTGCCGACAAGTTGGAGAAGCTCAAGGAACGCCAGGCGCGCAAGCCGGCCCAACTCAAGCCGTTGGAGGCAAGCGGTGAGACCCAGTTTTCCCGGACTGATCCCGATGCGCGCGCTTTGAACAAGGGCAACCAGCATGTGACGGGCTATAACGTGCAAAGTAGTGTCGATGACAAACATAAGCTCATCGTGCACCACGAGGTCACCAACGCCGGGAACGATCAGAACCCGCTCAGCGGTCAATGCCAAGCGGCCATGGAAGTCATGTCGGTCAACGACATCACGGTGGTTGCTGACAGCGGTTACTCCAGTGAGGCGCAACTGGCCGCCTGCCAAGAGGCCAACGCCACGGTCTATGTCCCCATCCCGGACAAGCACAAGGCCATCGCCAGCCAGGGCCGCCTCAGTGGCAAGCATTTCCATTACAACGGTGCCACCGATGCTTATAGCTGCCCCGCCGGCGAGTTGTTGCCCCCGCGCGGTCAGCCGCACCAGAAGAACGGCATTCGGCGTACTCGCTACAGCCGTCCCGCCAGTCAGTGCCGGGACTGCCCGC
>NZ_SMSC01000125.1:0-646 GCF_004359955.1 Candidatus Thiosymbion oneisti | reverse complement strand
ACGGGCCGGGCTGGCCGAAACGCCGGAGACCTCGGACTACACCTCGATTCAGGAGCGCGTTGTCGGGTTGCCGGAGGGAGTCGGGTCCGAAGCCGGCTCGCAGGAGACCGCAACCACTAAAGATCCTGAGGTAATGCTCAATGGGGAGCGGTTACGACCAGAGGCCGAAACGCACGGCTTACCCCAAGCCCTGCTGATGCCCTTTGATGCCACTGCGCGGACTCCTTGGGCGGTGCCGTTTGCCTTCGAAGACTACTTGGAGCTGGTCGATTGGACGAGCCGGGCGTTACGTGCAGATAAGCCTGGGTACATCAAGGTGCAAGAACCCAAGATCCTCGTGCGCTTGGGCATCAATGGGGAGCAATTTATCGGCTATTCTGAACGTCTTCTCAAGGCGTTCGGAACGGCGGTCGGCGCACCAACATCGCTCACGGATCTCTGCGCCCGGCGTCAGGCCAAGTATCTGCGTGGCATCCGGGCTGCGCGAGCGGTGTTTGTAGCCAAACAGGCGGCGTGATAGGGTCAAGTGGTTAGGGTTCGCTGTGAGGACCGTAGGGCGGGAAAGCGCAGCGCATCCCGCCTTTCGCATCCCTCCAGAATCAAAGGCGGGATGCGGCCGTCCCTGGCCTGTCCCGCCCTACGCGGG
>NZ_SMSC01000124.1:0-648 GCF_004359955.1 Candidatus Thiosymbion oneisti | reverse complement strand
CTGGGTCGAAGCCAGCGCGGAAGGGTGGATGGGACTGGAGATCAAGCGTGGGAAAACCCGCACGATCAGGCTGACGGAGACCGGAGCGAGGGTCGATTTTCTGGGCTACAGCTTCCGGAATGAGCGGGACCGATTCGGGCGTGCTAAGCGGTTCCTCAACGGGGTCCCCAGTGCCAAGTCATGTGCACGCGAGCGGGAGCAGTTACGCGCAATGATCAGCGCGGAACAGGGCCGGGTCCCAAGCTGATCACGCCGGTCAATCGTCAAGTCCGCGGCTGGGCCAATGACTTCGATCACGGTCGGAGTCGCCCCGCGTTTCGGGCCATGAATTGGTTCCTCCAACAGCGGATGGTAGGGCACCTGAAACGTCGGAGCCAGCGCCCCGATCGGCCACCAAAAGGGGTGACCTGGTATGCACATCTGTACAAGCAACTGGGCTTGGTGCAGCTCTGACGGCTGGTTCCCCCGGCGAGAGTTCGGAGGTGAAGACAGCAGGAAAGCGCCGTGCGGGAAAACCGCATGCTGCGTTTGAGGAGGGGGAGCAGGCGACCGCGGCTATGGTCTGGCTCGTGAGGCACCGCCACACGAAAGGGGCGGCAACGGATAGGCCACATCTAAGGACACGGGAACCTGCTCTCTACTCTACTG
>NZ_SMSC01000123.1:0-656 GCF_004359955.1 Candidatus Thiosymbion oneisti | reverse complement strand
AGCTTGGTGTGACCGAGGCACTGGCCGAACGGCACTTACCCGCCGCCGCTTTGGATTCGGACGGCTCGATGGCCTCCGAACTTATTCCGAGCTGCGTGGTTTTTCGATGCGGTTCGCTTTGATGCGGTTCGCTACCTGCCCCTTGTCTGCCGTGCCTGGCCCATTCCTGAAGTGGTGGGTAGACCGGCACAAGCAGACGTTCTTGGAATAGCGGGCAGGCGCTCACCGTATCCTACGGGCTGCTCTTGGTACCCCACAACTTGATAGTTTTGTCCAAGCTTGTCGAGGCCAGGATAAGGCCATCAGGGCTGAAGGCCACGGAGGTAACCCAGCCGGTGTGGCCCTGGAGGGTGGCGCGTAGTTGGCCGGTCTCGGCATCCCACAGATTGATAGTGTTATCCGTGCTCGCTGAGGCTAGGGTGCGACCGTCTGGAGCGAATGCCACGGAGCTAACCAAGCTAGTGTGGCCCTGGAGGGTAGCGCGTAGCTGGCCGGTCTTGACATCCCACAGCTTGACGGTCTTGTCCCGGCTCGCCGAGGCCAGGCTAAGGCCGTCGGGAGCGAACGCCACGGAGTAAACCATGTCGGTGTGGTCCTGGAGGGTGGCAAGCACCTGACCGCGTTCGACATCCCACAGCTTGATGGTCTTATCATCG
>NZ_SMSC01000122.1:0-675 GCF_004359955.1 Candidatus Thiosymbion oneisti | reverse complement strand
CCTGTTTTCGTTCGCCCTCTCCCCAACCCCTCTCCCGCCGGGAGAGGGGCTTTGAGGCTTAACTTAATGGCATTGCCTGCGAGCTTTGCCCAACCTCCATGCTTTTATAAGATGTCGGTGGCGGTAACGGTGTACCATCGTTTTTCATGAGTTCTATCCATTCTTCTACGATCCTACAGAGATCCGCATAGACTTGTTCTTCATTCTCACCATGACAACAGGGACCGATAATACCCGGACATTGGCCCACAAAGCATTTATCTTCCTCGGACCACTCCACGATTTTTAGATAGCGAGCACTCTCTTTCATTGCTGTAATTCCTTGATCTTTTTTCTTACCTCACGTTCTTGATAGGGCTTCGCATCATCCCCTGAGTTCCCGGAGATAGTGATCCGAGAACCGGTTGGATGCTCAAGGTTGCGGTGACTTCCTTTACCCCCGCGGTTAATAAATCCGGCTCTTTCGAGATCACGGAGGAGTTCTCTTATCTTGCGAGGCATGTGGAGAAGGTAATTTGTGGTTCCGGGGATAATTTGCTTGTTTCATATTTGCGGGACCAAAACCGCAGCAACGAAATTTCCGATATGCTGAACATTCTAGGATAAGAACCGGAAATATTACACCGTCCTCAAAATTTCAGGATCTTATGGGCACCTTGCAAAATTACTGCCTAG
>NZ_SMSC01000121.1:0-690 GCF_004359955.1 Candidatus Thiosymbion oneisti | reverse complement strand
GCGTAATCATCCGGGACCCGACAGCCGGTAAAGTTCCTGATATCCTGACCCGCGCCGCCCACCAATAGGCGCACCGGGCGGCTGTTGCCGGACAGCTTGCCGATCCGCTCGGCGGCGGGGTCGCCGTACAGGTTGCCGTGGTTTTGCTTTTGAGAGAGGTCATAGGCCCTGTTTCCACCGTGTACCCAGGCCCTGACCAGCTGGCTCTCCTCGCCGGTCAGCGGTTTTTCCATGAGCCGCTTGACTGCGCCCCTGGACAATACCTTGGACCAGACACTGACCTGGCCCAGACTGCCCTCTAAGCGGTTATCCCCATAGACCCCCAGGACGAGGGCGGCCGTTGTGGCCTGTGAGAGTTTGTGTCCCGTGCAAAAATCGCTCCGGCTGAAGACCTTTTCACCGTCTTTATAGAGCACCAGAACGCCGTTTTCACTCTCCCAGGAGACGGCCAGGTAGTGCCACTTACCATCACTGACGGAGATATTGGTATCGACGCCGGTATTGCCCACATGGATATGGAGGTCCCCCGGGCGGGTCACCGAGAATTCCCGGTCGCTGAGGGTAAAGGTGTCGCCGGACTTGTTGCATCGGCTGGTATAGTTGACTAGTGTAGTGCGCTGTAAATAGTAGAACTAACAAAGCCGCCCCTGGTCGGTTGTAGAGAGCCGATGCAGACAAGAGGCAGAGAAT
>NZ_SMSC01000120.1:0-699 GCF_004359955.1 Candidatus Thiosymbion oneisti | reverse complement strand
TGAGTCGAAGCGGGTGGTGGCCAAGACGTCAGCGATGCGGCCGTTGAAGCGCTCGATCATGCCGTTGGTTTGGGGGGTTCTAGGTTTGATCAAGCGGTGTTCGACGTGGTTGGCAGCGCAGACCTGATCGAAGGCATGGGCACCGGTGGCACAGAAGCGGTCGGTGAATTCCTTGCCATTGTCGGTGAGAACCTTGGTGATGGTGAACGGCGCCTGCTCGATCAAGCGCTTGAGAAAACCGCTGGCGGAGGCGGCTGACTTGTCCTTGAGGAGTTCCACGTAAACCCAGCGCGTGGCGCGGTCGATGGCGGCGAAGAGATACTGCCGCTGGTCCTCATCCGGCATTTGGGGCAGGTACTTCACGTCCACGTGCACAAAGCCGGGCGCGTAATCCTTGAAGCTCTTCACCGGCGGCTTGGCGCCATCCTCCTGGGGCATCAGCGCCTTGAGGTTCGACACGCCATGGCGGCGCAGACAGCGGTCCAGGCCCGAGCGCGAGACCTCGCCGTGGATGAACTCGCGGGTCACCGCCAGCAGGTCATCCAGGGGCAACAGCAGGCTCTCACGCAAGGTCACGACCACCGCTTCCTGGGCCGCGCTGAGGGTCGCCTGGAGCCGGTGCGGGCGGTGGGAGGCATCATCTGTCCCTTCGCGTCGGCGCCATTTCGCAACCGTGTGGCGATTGAGGTGGTAGACTGC